>JAFMMM010000229.1:0-8143 GCA_017859815.1 Planctomycetota bacterium
GCCCATCATCTACAGCAATGTCCCGCCGGACCAGCGGACGGAACTGCTGCCCGCTCGCGCGAGCCTGGTGCGTCAAAAAGATGACGACGATGGGTTCACGCTGGCCGAGGGCGTCGTAGCACACCGCGCCGATCCGACCGAGCAGGCGGATTCCACGCCCAAACTCACCGAGTCCGAAGCCGCAAAACTACTTGAATCCGTAGATCAACCGGAGTCAGAGACGCCGGCTGCAGAGAAATCTTCTCAGGTCGCTGACGCCGTTGCATCTGATGATACCGGAGAAGCCGTACCAACTGAGACAGATCAGTCATCCGAAGATTCGCCAGGCTCCAATCGCACTCGCAGCGGGGACGACAGCGATCTGTTCCAGATCGCGATGGACGAGCAGCAGGATACGCGACGTCGAAAACGCGAGCGACGGGCTGATCGTGCCCGAAAGACAATGTTGCTGCCCTGTTCCTGCGGCGCCTGGATCCGGGTTCAGGACAGCCTTGCCGGAATGGTTGTTCGCTGTCGACAATGCCGGCAACCGGTTCAAGTACCGATCATCCGAAGAAAAGAAAGCGATAAGAAGCAGGGGAGTACGGCACCGGAGTTGAAAGTCACGTGGATTGATGATGTCTGGCTTCACTCTCTCACCCCAACTTCAGTCGTGCTCAAGCCGGGCAGTGCGGAAAAGTCCCACACCGAAGCCGATATCGCTCTCACAGAACAGGGACTGGCAATTGTCTCCTTTAAGACAGGCGGCCGAAAAAAATCGCTGCTCAGCTTCAGCGGAAGTTCTGCTGAAGCTCGCATCGAAATGCGAAAAACTTTGCGTCAGCAGGTCGCAGAGAAAGGAAGTCTGACTGATCTTGACAATTGTGAGGTTCGCGAATTCAGCAATGAACACCTCGCGGGACTGCGTCTTGTCCAACCCGTTCTGCACGTTCATGAATCCATGTTCGCCGGTGTACCAATTTTCGGTGAAGGACGAATTGCTGTCTACCTGCCTCTGGAACAGGACGACGGTCAGCAGCTTTACTGCTCCTTCACTCTTTCAGGCTGGAGACAGTTCGCCTTCGATCTCGGAAGAATGTTCGACATCTCCCTTCCGGGCCAGGAAAATGGCGTCCCCGCCGATGACAAAATGAAGAGCTCCAACTGCTTCCTGAAACAGTCTCGCGTGGAATTTCTTCCAGACATCAACTATCACAAGTTCGATCCAGCCTTCGAATTGGAATTGTCCGGCTACCGCTGTACTGCCTGCAGAACGGTCATCAGTGAAGACGCTCGGAAGGGGAAGAAAATCGGCGGCGTTGCAGGCAAGGGCATTGCCAAAGCAAAGTGCCCCAAATGCAGCGTAAAAATGGGCGAAGATAAACTCTACCGCCTGGTGAAAGCTCCCTCACTTCCCGGCAGCGATGCGGAAGACGAGTAACGTTGCTTCGCACACGCCCCCGTCCTCGCGGGGCCCGTTTGATCTCATCGGGCGGCGATCGGTTTCGTCAACATTTCATCCGTGCCAAACGGGCCTTACTGCCATTTCAGGCGAGCCGATTTCCGGGGGCTTCTGCTACTGAAAACCGGCATCTGGTCGCCGCAATGGTCGCTCCATGACGTTGTAGTGCCCTGCGGCAAAACCCAGTCGTCGATAGCAGCGAATCGCGGTCTCGTTTGCCTGTTCAACATACAGTCGCAGGCAGACTGGGTTGCAGTCCTCGATCAGCTTCTCAACAGCCGATTCAAGCAGTTGCCGAAAAACGCCCTGACCGCGACAGGCCTCAACGACGTAGACACTCTGGAGCCATGCCATCCAACCATTTCTCCAGTCACTCCACTCGCGAGTAAACATCACCTGGCCAATAGTCACCCCCTCAAGGTCCGCAACGAAATACAGCACTTCGGGCGCGAGCGCCAGTCCACGTTCTACCCCCGACCGGACGACATCCGCGTCCAGGTGAACCTGCTCGGTTTCCAAAGCCAGTCTGCAATTGTTCTCGACAATTGCGGCAACATCCCCCGCCGTCGCCATTCGTACCTGCAACGCCATTGAAACACTCCCGTGCGAGACCAGCCTCGACCGTCTGGGGTCAGGGTCCGGAACATAATTCAATTGCATGGCCGTCCGGATCCTGAACAAAGACCTGCCATGCCCCATCCGGCCTTTGTTTCACATCGTCCAGCAAAGAAGCACCGGCGTCCCTGAGAGCGTTCGCAGCGGCTTTGGCATCATCTACGAGAAATGCAAGGTGATCACACCGAGTCGAACGAACTGCGGGTCCGGAACCGACCGGCGTACTCTCCGCATGCTCTTCGATCAAATGGACCAGAGTATCACCCGCCTGAAACCACGCACCTCCGAAACTGAACGCGGGGCGTGCGACCTCCTGCATGCCCAGCACTTTCCCATAGAATCGTCGACTGGCTTCGAGATCACCCACGACGAAACTTGCGTGGTCAATCCTGCGAACACTAACAATTCCTGACATCGCATTTTCCTTCTCTGGGTCCCGGACTCCATTTTCGGGAGGAGACTGGACAATCGGCTTCCAACGCGCTCGGATTGAAGTTGATTAACGGCAGCAACAGCTTCCACTCGGTCCCGGCCATCAGTAATTGACGGGCTGCGTTGATCGGAGGTAGGCAAACAGGTCCCGCACCTGCTGCTGATCAAGATTCCGCAGCAGTCCCTCCGGCATCACCGACTGAGGGCTTGCGTTCATCTCCTCAATGTCGACTCGGCGAACGATCTGGTTCTGACCGTCTACCCCTCTCAGAACAACGATCTGGTCGTCATTCTGAACGAGAAAGCCGCTGACAATTCTGCCATTAGTCGTGATGACAATAAACGTCTCGTACCCCTCACGAATTTCCAGAGCCGGATTGACAATGCTGCTCAGCATTCGGTCATTGTCCTGCCTGGTAAACGGAGTCAGATCGGGGCCGACCTGACCTCCCTCTGCAAACAGCCTGTGGCATCTGCCGCAGTGCTGCGCAAACAATCTTTTTCCTGTCCTCGGGTTTCCGGAGCCTGCCGCGAGGAAATCCCGCAACCTGTCCATCTCGGCAAGGGCATCGGCAGCAGCCATCCCGCCGGGCGGCCCCCAGATCTTTTCGGCGCGCTGTTCAACAAATCCGCCGTGCATCCGGACCTGCCGAATTCCGAACAGCGTAATCTGGTCGTCGTTCAACTGTCCACGCTCGATCTGATCCAGCAGGGAACTGGCCCACTCCGGACGACTGACAAGCATCGATTCCGCGGCGAGTCGAGCTTCTCCCTGAAGACCTGCAAATCGGCCCAGCACGTCAGCCGCAAGTTCAGCCTGAGGAAAATTCTGCAAGGCGGCAATCGCCGCCGCCAGAACCGAATCCGTGGATTCGGTCAGGACCAGTTTTTGAAGCACAGGCAACATGGATTCCAGTCCAGGCTGCCCGCAAATTTCAATCAGGGATATGCGCTGGTCAACCTTGCCGGACGCATCCAGAATGGACTCCGTCGCCTCAGCCACTGCGTTCGGATCTCCACGCCTCAGACGAAGGGCAAGTGAACCTCCTCCAACGTCGGCAAGGGCAGCTGAAAGATCAGCCGGAAGCGTCGCCAGACTGCGGCCTGCAAATGCGCTCTCAAAACCTTTTAGCAGAATCTCCCGCACCTGTGCATCCGGCGCCTGTCGGAGCAACATTGCAGCACCTGAGAGTAACTCCGGCCGGCTCGAGCTGCTGTAACGCCGCATCAACAGTTCCAGAATCCGCTGTTGCACAAACGGGCTGTCCCAGAGCCGGCTTTCAGGAATCAGCAGGGCCAGCAGTTCTGACGGTTTCAATGCATCCACGTGAGATTCGACGCTCCACCAGATCATCAGCGGTATGAAGATATCCCCGGCATCCTCTTCGTGAGTGAGCAGCATCGCAATCATGGGGATTGCCTGCTTCGCCGGCAGCCTCCGCGATGACGCCGCGAGTTGCAGTCGCACTTCAGGATATCCCTCCAGCCTGGAGAGCTTCACCAGCGCATCGGCAACAGCAGGGGAAAGTTCCTGCACGGCATCGCAGAGGATTCGCACCGTCCACGCACGCACAGTTGCCTGCGGGTGGGAAAGCAACTGGAGTGCACGCTGCTCTGTCAGCCCATTGGCGGCGTGCAGCGCCCACAGCTTGTCCAAAGCGCGCGGACCTGACTCCTGTTGTAACAGGGCCCAAATGTCGTCAGCAACATCCAGTGGTCGATCACCAAGGACACGAACGGCTGTCTGGCGATGCCAGCGCGTCGGATGCTCCAGTTGCTTGAGTAATTTCGCTGAATCAGTGGCAGAGACCAACTCACTGGCGGTTGCTGGGCCACGTTTTTTTGCCGGCACAACTCGGTAGATCCGACCGGTCGTCCGATCAACACGGCCCGCGTAATGACTGCTGTGATCAATTCGCTGCTCATACAGGTCTGCGATATACACAGCTCCGTCAGGACCACATTTAATGTCCACCGGGCGGAACCACGGATCATCGGTTGTCAGAACACGCTCAATATCTTTTGTGGCGACTGAAGTCTGATTTGGCTCCACGTCACTGAGAACAACCTGCCCCTGCAGCGGCTCAATCCCCAGAAGTTGTCCGTGGAAACGTGCTGGAAGCAGATCGTCCTCATACAGCACAAAGTTATGAGTAAACCTGGCAACATCATGATGCTTCATCTGCTCGTAGAAACCAAAAGTAAATGGGTTGGAAAGCGGCCCGTGCTTGCCGAACCCCTTCCTGTAATACCCGCCCTGCACATAATGAAACCCTCGAGTATTTCCGCCATTGTGCCCTGAAAAAACACGACCAACAGCGTCAATCTCGCAGCCAAAGGTATTCCCGCCTCCCTCCGCAAAGACTTCGTAAACTCGGCGTTCCGGATGGTATCGCCAGATCAGCTGCCCCATTGATCGAATCGGTTCCTGCTCAGACCCGGGTGCTTTTACTGCAGCCGTTACAGTGCTGCCCTGGGCTCCGTATAACCAGCCATCCGGACCGAATCTCAGACTGTTGATCACGGAATGAGAGTCCTCGAGGCCGAATCCTTCCAGCAGGACTTCAGGATCCCCGTCGGGAACATCATCCCCGTTGGCGTCCGGATAAAACAGTAGGTAGGGCGGATTTGTCACATAGACCCCACCACGGCCGATCGCAAATGAAGTCGCGATATTCAGACCGTCAACAAACACCGAATGCGCGTCGGGGAAGCCGTCGCCATCAGTGTCCTCATGAATACTGATCCGGTCAGCCCCCCGGACGTGATTGGGTGGTGCCTGCGGAACCCGGTCGTAGACTGTTCTGAGATAGGTATCCCGGCTGAGCATTTTTAGCCCCGCAGGATTTGGATACTGACGATACTCCATCACCCACAACCGTCCCCGAGCATCCCATGTCATGAACAATGGCTGCGCGATCTTTGAATCGGAAAGCACAAGCTCCACAGCAATGTCTTCACTGGTCTGAAATCTCGCCAGAGCATCTGCAGGGGACAAGGCAGGTGTGTCTCCGGACCTGCGGTTCACGTAGGCCTCAATATCATCCACCTTTTCGGTCAGCCCAAAAATCCCATCCGGAAGTTCAGGCAGCTGTTTCAGCAAGCCATCGACACCGAATTCCCCGGGGTCAGCCTGCGCCCACAGACTGCTGTCTCCCGGACGATACTGCCACTTTCCGGCAAGACGCATCGCTTCCATGCGGGAGGAATTCATCAGCACAGGCGGGGCAACACTGAAGTTGGGACGCGGGTCCGACTGGTACACACGTATCGCAACGACAAAGTGATCTAACCCATCCAACAAATCCGTTCCAATCCTGAAGCCCCCCCGCTCACCCAAACCACTGCGAAACTGCGGCGGAAAAGACCCAAGGACCCCAACCGTTTCACCAGCGACCCAAACAGATCGAGCGTCATCCAGCGCCTCAACGTAGAGGGTAAGTTCACTCCCGGCCCAGTTTTCCGGCAATCGCACAAGCGTTCGATACCACGAATAGCCGCCTTCCGGACTGAGCTCGCCGCGAGGAACACTGCGCCATGCCTCTGGTATCCCGAGCAAGTGCCAGTCATCGGCCGCTACAACAGACTGTGGGGAGACCACCGTTAGGAAATTCAGGCAAACGAATACAGCAAGTCGACAAGTAAACGCCACCCGCGATGGACTCCCCATGATGATTGCTCCCGCTGTTTCTGCTGTCTAACCTGTGCTGCACATCACACTGCATTGCCGGCCCAGTATCGCAATTCATCGCTTGTGTTGCCAGGTAACACGGCCTTATCGATAACGACGCATGATGCTCAGACCGCCGATGATCAGAGTGCCACCCAGCAGATGTGCAGTAGACACTGATTCGCTGAGAACCATCCAGCCCACGACAATTGCTGTCAACGGTGCAAGGTTCTGAAACATGGCTGCCTGAGCCGGTCCCGAATGCTGCACTCCATAATTCCACATTGGGAGCGCGAGTCCGGTCGAAAGAAGACCGGAATACAGAATGCATCCAGCAGTCTGCAGCTGCATCGACATCCGTAATCCTTCAGACAGCAAAGGACCCGCAATTACAAGATGAATTGGAAGCCCGAACACCGCTGAGAACGCAGAAAGACTCATTGGCCTGATTGTTCGGAGCAGCGGGCGTCCCACGATTGTTCCGGCAGCCCATGCTACAGCGGCAGCAAGAGCACAAAGATTGCCATAAAACTGCCCGGAAAAGACCCATGTTGAGATTCGTTCCTCCCGCACGGAAGGCGGGCTCTGAACCGAATCCACAGCCTGAGTTTCCTCTGTCCCAATTTCGGCATGACTCTCGTTGGCTACGGCGACCAGAGCGGTCCCGGCGAACGCCAGGTACATGCCCCCCCACGCAGCCCGATGCAGGCGTTCTCCCAGAAAAACACGAGCCCCGGTGGCGGTCCAAAGCGGCACGGTAGCCATAATCAGGGCCGTGTTCACGGAGGATGTTCCGGAAACGGCCAGCAGGAACAACAGCTGATAAAGAACCGAAACCAACATGGCATAGGCCACTGCCGGCTTCCACCTGAGAATCAGGCGCTGGAACTCCTCCTTTGGTGCAGATCGAATCGCGAAAAAAATCAGAACGACTGCCGAAAAAACCAGACGAATTGCGTTGAATGCGAACGGATTGATCCGTTGGGAGAGTGCAATCTTCATGATAGGGATATTAATCCCCCAAATTAGTGCAACTGATACCAGTGACAATTCTGCCAGCAGCCCAACTTCCCCCGTGCTGCCTGACTGTCTCTTCACCATCGGCATCTCCAATGTTTCAACGACCTGTTCGCCGGTTATCGAATCCAATGGCGACGAATGATCCTGATTTTCCGAGAAACTCTCACACAAAAATCAAAAAACGGCAAAACACTCTGACCAGTTTTCAAGTCCTGGAAGAATCTGACATGACTTCGTGGAACGAACGACCAATTCGTAGCCGCAACAACCGGTGTCCGATGGCAGTCGCCGCGTTTCCGAAGTACAAGAGTGAACTCAGACCGGAGTGTGTGCTGAATTCGCGATGAGGGCGTCAAACAACAGTTGAGATTGCAAAAAATCTCCGAGAGGCAAGACTCCCCCATCAACAGAGGGTATACCCTGGACAATGGGGCGGGTATTTCCGAAAAAAGCGACTGGATATGGATTTAGCAATCGCAGCAGGTATCCTGTATGTACAAACTTATCGTAACGTCTCAGCGGTCACGCGTTGAAGTTGATAACGCCGATGGAACCGATACACACCATGTGGCATGAGGTCCATGACCTTCGCCGTTGGGAGTGGTCATTCAGCCAGAAAAAAGTATGTCTCATTTTCTATTTACATTCCTGCTGGCTCTGCTGACTTCGTTGGTCCTGGCTCCCTTTCTGGCGGCGATTGCCCGGCGATTCTCCCTGGTAGATCACCCAGACGGCGGGCGGAAACAGCACGTCCGTCCAGTGCCCCTGATTGGGGGGCCGACCCTGTTACTTGGAACTGGACTTGCAATCGCGACCACTCTCGCCGCATTCCCGGATGTTCTGCGAGAGTCAAAGGGTGACCGCGCGTTCCTGGTGTGCCTCGGTGTTTCGGCCTTGTTACTGGCAGCAGTTGGAGTCCTTGATGACAGATTTGGCCTGCGTGGTCGCCAGAAACTCCTTCTGCA
>JAFMMM010000229.1:8153-8651 GCA_017859815.1 Planctomycetota bacterium
CCGCCCATGACATCCACACCCCTGCCGCCAAGGCCAGAAACTCCTTCTGCAGACACTTGCCTGTCTCTGTCTGACTCCTTCGGGGTTCCTGATTGAAGAGGTCAGCCTACTCGGTTACACCCTCGACTTCGGCGATACAGCCATCCTCGTCACACTGTTCTGGCTGTTGGGTGCAATCAATTCTCTCAACCTCATTGATGGGGCTGATGGTGTTGCATCGACCGTAGGCGCTGTGATGGCGATCACGACCGCTGCGATCGCCTGGACTGTTGAGGCAAGACCTGACGGGATGCTTGTTTCACTCGCACTGGCAGGGGGCCTGATCGGATTTCTGTTCCATAACCTTCCGCCTGCGAAAATGTTTCTTGGCGACTCTGGAAGTATGGTGGCCGGTCTGATTCTCGGAGCGATCACCATCAAGTGCTCCATCAAAGAAGCCTCTACCATTGCACTGCTGATGCCGCTTGCCGTCTGGACAGTCCCCATCTTTGACTCGAG
>JAFMMM010000016.1 GCA_017859815.1 Planctomycetota bacterium
GGTGCTGAGTCTGACCGGTGTGCTGCTTTCGCTGGATGGCAGAACACGTCTTGAACAGTCCGCGTCCGGCCCCGTTGAGGAAGCCGAGCAGATTGGGATGCAGGTTGCAGAACTACTGCTTGAGGCCGGCGCCGAGGAGTTATTGAAGGCCAGTCCCGGCTCTGAAGGCGGCGTCTGACCGATTGGCGAATCAGTCAGAACGCCAGAGAGTCCAGATCGGACAACAGATTTTCCATCTCTTCGCGGTGTTTGCGACGAATGCCAACCGACATGCCGACAGCTTCTCGTCCGTCGAGGATGAGTTCCTGATCACGTTCGCGCACAGCCTTTTCCAGCGCGTCCTCTTCATCTGTTCCACCGAAAAGTTTCGTCAGATCAATTCGTAGTCCACCCACATCTCCGTCGGCCCCGGCAATTGCGGCTTCCTTGTGCTGTGGAAAGATGATGGCATCCGCAGGGCAAACACGACTGCAGGCCGGACACCCTTTTTTGCAGCTGTCCTGCTGTTCCACAAGAATGCGGTCCATGGAGTCAACTCCGTAGACCCCAAACAAACAGAAGTCGATGCACTCCATGCAATTGGTACATCGGCTGTAGTCGATGACGGGATACCAGCGGCGGCCGGTGTCTTCGGGCAGATGCGATCGATCTTCCTGAGAGGCGTTGCCGCTGTCGAATGCCCTTCGCGCGTTCAGCATCCGGTCGGGATCGAGGTATCGCTGCAACTGCTCCGCCGACGGTGAACCATTGATCCACGACATTAGTTCAGACACGGGGTTACTGAGGGGATTGAGCGAGTCGCGGATGCGACGGATTTCCTGAAGGTAATCATCGGCTTCGGAAGAGATTCGCAGGTCAAGGCACCAGACATGCCGATCGGGCAGGTCCGGGACGCCAATGCCTGCGGCCGGGTGATCGCCCTGATCCTCGTCCTCATCGTCTTCGTCTTCGCTGCGAAGCAGTGTTTCTCCGGCATGGCCACGGACCCCCGAGCGATCCAGAGTCCAGCGCATGGCACGTTCATACAGCCAGCCGAGAACAATCAGGTCGCCCTGCACTTCACGCAAAAATCCGGACCCGGAGTGTTCTGCATTCATATCGTAGAGATGCGGGACAAGCGTCACGCTGATCCCGGGCTCATCCAGCAAAGCTGTAGCAATCGTGTCTTCCAGAGCACGTTTCACAGGGTTGCGGCCCTGTGCCTGGGAGATGACGACGGTCAGTGTTTTTTGTGACATGGTGATGTGGTGATGTGCGGTCAGAGTCTGGAAAGGACAGGCTTTGCAGAGCAGAATTGTTCAGCCTTCGTTCACCTGCCCTTTGATCGTTCTTTGTGCATCTTCCCAGGCAGACTTCAGAAACTCAAGGTACTGTTCTGCGGAAAGCAGTGTCTCTTCGGTGCGAAATTCATAAAGCCAGCCGTCGCCGTAGTTATCCACATTGATTCCGGAAGGATCCTGGAGCAGCGCCGGGTTGAATCGTTCAATAGTTCCGGCACATGGTGGAAACATCGACGAGACGGCCTTCGCGCTTTCAATCTCACCGATCTCCTGCCGATCCCGGACGCTGTCTTCTTCGTCGACAGACCATTCCAGAAAATAGACGTCCTGCAGCAGTCGCACCGAATAATCAGTAAAACCCACGCGCCAGGAAGTGGCTGACTGCTGCAGCCACAGGTGGCGTTTGGAGTACATTCTATTGACGGGAAAACGCGCTTCGTGCTTTCCCATGGAGAAACTCAGGAATTCGGACATCAGTGATTAACTCGCAGGGCGCAGTTCCGCAGTCGTGCCGAAATTCCGGCCGACCGTTTCAATTTCCTGCAGCAGGTGGTCCGGTACAACTGATGATGGAAGTGCCAGCTTCAGGATCATTTCAAATTCGCCGTTTTCTGCAGTTCGGACCGCATGCATGCCAGTAATGTCGATGTCGAGGCGGGCCATCAACTGGCTGAGCACCTGCAGGAAACCAGGCTCGTTACGGCCACCGACTCGCAGGCGAAAAGCCCGTGTGTCCTGAACGCCAGCCGCATAGACCGGCAAGTGAGTTTCCGGGTCCCGGACCGCGAGGTCGATTGAAAACGGTCGACAGACATCCTGCAGGTGATCCCGAATCACCTCCTGGCCAATCGTTTCCGGAAAGTCTGCCGAGAAAATCATGGTGAAGAACCCCCGGACCACGGTCTGGCTGGATTCACGAAGGTCCCCCTTCAAATCATGCATTGCTCGCGTCACCGCAGCCAGAATTCCGGCGCGGTTGGCGGCTGTCATGATGATGATCCATTCCTTCATGGGCGGAAATTCCGGGGCCGAACAGTATCGATCGATAACGGTGAGCGAAAAAGCAGTGATCGAAAAAATGCTTTCTACCAGAATAACCATGCCGGGAAGCAAATGACAATCATCAACGGAAGATGTCGCCGCAAGCTGCATTCAGGTTCCGTGTTATTCGTCGTCGTGCAGCTGGAGAATGGCTTCGACTTCAACCGGGACATTAAACGGCAGAGAACCCATTCCAATGGCGCTGCGCGCTGCTTTGCCAGCCTCCCCGAAGATTTCCACCATCGTTTCACTGAAACCATTCATCACGGCCGGGTGATGTTCGAAGTCAGGTGTGGAGTTGACCATGCCAAGGACTTTGACAACACGTCGAACCCGATCGAGACTGCCAAGTGCATCGCGGATCGTGGCCAGCATCGTCAGTGCCACCACGCGAGCCGCCGCCTTCCCCTCGGCTTCCGTCAGCTGATCGCCGACGCGGCCACGCATCAATTCCCCGTCAGGTCCGAATGGGACCTGTCCGCTGACGTAGGCCATCTGATCCACAACGACGACGGGAGTATACACGCCTCCCGGGGGTGGCGGCGGAGGCAGTGTGATTCCGAGTTCTTCAAGTCGTGCTTCAATACTCACTGTAACTGCTCCTAAAAATAAAATCCTGCGAGGCGATCTCGAGCTGCGGGCAATCCGTTCAGGCCCTCATTGCCTGCTGACTCGCTGAATGAATCGCACCAGCAGTGGGAATGCCGGTTCGGCCATCTGACCGTGATTAAATCCCCCCAGTTCGTGCAGTTCCACGTCGGGGTGTTTCACCTGCTGCAGCATACCCAGCAGATACGCATTTTCCTCGTATCGAGCCAGTAATTCCAGTTTTCGATCTCCTGTGATCAGCAGCATGGGCGGCAGATCCCTGCGGACGTGAAAAAGCGGCGCGAATTCATCGACGATTGGTGTGGTGTCGGCAATGCCGCGTTCTTTGCGAACCGTGAAATGAGTGATCGCATGACCGCTGAACGGAATCAGACCGGCAACCTGTCCGGTCTTGATCTGGTGTTCGCCGAGCCACCGCTGGTCCATTCCAACCATCATCGTGAGATAGCCCCCGGCGGAATGACCGGCAACAAAGACCCGTTTCGGGTCGCCGCCCCACGATGCAATGTTCTTGATCACCCATGCCGTGGCTGCTGCCGCATCCTGGATGCAAACGGAGGCCGGGACATTCGGTGACAGGCGATAACCCGCTGCAGCGACGGCGATTCCACGACCCCGCAATGCAGCGGGAATCGACGGGGTTCCTCCGGTCAGTCCGCCGCCGTGGAACCAGACAACGGTCGCAAATCCCTGTTCCTTTTCAGGCAGGTACAGGCTGAGTCGACACCGTTCCTGCTGATGGGCATCGTCTTCCTGATACTCAGCAAGGTACTTCAGACCTTCGACAACACGCTCTTCCCCCTGCAATGCTGATGGAGCAGCGGATACGCACAGAAGCAGCAGGCAAAGCAGTCGGGAGCCGAGCAGGTGATGTGCTGAAAAACTCATGGCGGTGTTCCACTGCGAGGCAGTTGCTTCAGGGAATGACGAATTCGACCGGAGAGACGCCGGAGCATTTCATTTCGCCCGGGATCAGCCGGGCGAGGCACTCCTGCCCTGATCAGTTCAGGATTCGAGGTAGACAGCAGATGCAGCAGCAGTCGGGCTGTCCATCGGCAATGCAACTCCCTGGCTGGCAAGACACTGCTGCAGAGCGGCCAGAAACAGCAGCACATTGGAGGACTGAGCCGTTTCACCCATCAGCCCAATTCTCCAGACTTTGCCTTTCATCGGGCCAAGGCCTCCGCCAATTTCGATCCCAAACTGATTCAGCAGCTGGCCTCGGACTGCCGCATCGTCCGCGCCTTCAGGAATCAAAACGGAATTCAGCATCGGCAGGCAGTGATCCGGGCTGCCGGAGTATTGAATTCCCATTGCAGCCAGCCCTGCCTTCAAGGCCCGGTGATGCAGCATGTGGCGAGCAAAGCGAGCGTCCAGTCCTTCCTGCAGGACCAGCCGCAGCGCTTCGTGAAGTGCGTAGTTCATGTTGATCGGCGCAGTGTGGTGATAAGCCCGGTTACTGCCCCAGTAGTTGCGAAGCAGACCAATGTCGAGATACCAGCTGGCGACTTTGGCCGTGCGGCGATCCATCGCCTCCAGTGCACGCGGACCAAATGTCACCGGAGCCAGCCCCGGTGGGCAGCTAAGACATTTCTGAGTTCCGCTGTATGCTGCATCGATGCCCAGTCGGTCCACTTCCACCGGAACCCCGGCCAGTGAGGTCACACAGTCGACCAGCAGCAGGGATCCGGCATCATGAACAACGCCAGCAATCTCTTCCAGCGGCTGCCAGGCTCCGGTGCTGGTTTCAGCATGGACAATGCCCGTGACTTTCGGACGCACACGCTGGACCGCCTCCTGAATTTCATCTGCGCTGAAGACCTCCCCGAATGGTCGTTCAATTCGAGTGACCTCGGCCCCAACACGCTCTGCCACTTCCGCCATGCGGCCACCAAAGACCCCATTCACACAGCACAGCACTCGGTCACCCGGTTCCACGAGGTTGACGACACAGGTTTCCATGCCCGCACTGCCGGTTCCGCTGACGGCCATCGTCATCGCGTTCTCGGTTTGAAACACCTGCCGCAGCATGGCCTGAACTTCATCCATGATGCGAAGGAAGACCGGGTCAAGGTGACCGACAGTGGGCGCGGCAAGGGCCGCAAGCACCTGCGAATGGATTTGACTGGGGCCGGGGCCCATCAACAGGCGGGTTGGGGGTGCAGCAGCCGGAAACGACATGATTCTTTTTTCCTGTGAAAGAAGGCCGATCGGGATTTTGCAAGGAACCGGTCACCCGGATCGTTGTCTTTAATGAATGGTAACGGAAAGAGAAGCCGTCAGTGATCACGCGGGACTCTCAGCAGGACTGTTTGTCGCCAGTGTGAGGCAGGCGGTTTCAGTTCAATGTCGAAAATGACGCATGCCGGTAAAGATCATGGCAATGCCATGTTCGTTGCAGGCATCGATGACTTCCTGATCATTCCGTGATCCACCGGGCTGAATGGCAGCTTTGATACCAGCTTTTGCCGCAGCATCAATTCCGTCGCGGAAGGGAAAGAATGCGTCGGAGGCCACCACTCCCCCGCTGCTGCGATCACCCGCCTTGTGCGCAGCGATCATTGATGAATCCAGCCGACTCATCTGGCCGGCACCTGCTCCCAGCAGCATACCGTCGCGAGCAAAGACAATCGCGTTGGACTTGACGTAACGACAAACGGCCCAGCTGAATTTCAGATCTCGCTGTTCCGCCGGTGTCGGTTGTCGTTCGGTCACGACTTTCCAGTCATTGTCAGACACGGGCAGGTCGTCCCGATCCTGAACGAGCAATCCTCCGGAAAGTCTGCGATAGTCCGGTGCTCCCCGGTCCGCGTCTGTGAATTCCACCTGCATCAATCGCACGTTGTTGCGCCATTTCGGTCGATTCGTGAGAATCTCCAGTGCTTCCGGCGTATAGCCGGGAGCGATAATCGCCTCAATGAATCGGCCCGGCTCGCACATGCGTTCCGCTGTCGACGGATCAACAATTCTGTTCAGCCCGATGATGGACCCGAAGGCACTGACTGGATCGCCTGCGTGCGCATTTTCGAAGGCCTCTGCGAGGGTTTCTGCAATCGCGCAACCGCACGGATTATTGTGTTTGATGACGCAGGCGGCCGGCTCTGAAAACTCGGCAGCGATCGCTTTGGCGGCATCGAGGTCCAGCAGGTTGTTCCACGACAGTTCCTTGCCATTGAGCTGCTGTGCAGTCGCGAGGGTTCCCGCCGCCGGTGACGACTCCACATAAAAGGCGGCCCGCTGATGGGGGTTCTCGCCGTATCGCAGAGTCTGCTGACGCTGGAATGAGAGTGTCAGTCGGCGGCCGTACCCCGTGGACTCCGAATCATCGGTGTCAGTGATCTTTGCCAGGTAGTCGCTGATGGCACGATCATAGACTGCAGTCATTTCGAACGCTGCTGCAGCGAGCTGTCGGCGATAAACGCCGTCGAACTGATCAGACTGCAGCCGATTCAGGACTTCGGAATACTGCTGGGGGTCGGAGACAATTCCCACGTGGGCGTGATTCTTGGCGGCTGAGCGCACCATCGAAGGTCCACCGATGTCAATATTCTCGATCGCGTCATCAATTGTCACATCCGGGCGCGCGATCGTTTGCTGAAATGGATACAAATTCACCACAACCAGTTGGAACGGAATGATGCTGTGTGCCGCAATCGCTTCCGCGTCGGACTCAAGAGTCGGTCGACCGAGGATGGCCCCGTGCACTTTCGGGTGCAGCGTCTTGACTCGTCCGTCCATGATCTCCGGAAAGCCGGTGTACTCAGTCACATCAATGACCGGAATGCCCGCTTTCTCCAGAAAGCTGCGGGTGCCGCCGGTGGACAGAATTTCGAAACCGAGGTCCACAAGCCCACGAACAAAAGTGTCAAGATTTGTTTTGTCGCTGACACTGACGAGAGCGCGGCGTTGAGATGCTGCTGTCATGAGAAACCCATGTTGACGATTGTTGCCGCATCGCGGTGACCGGGAATAACTGGTTGCAAACGATGCGAACTGGACGGGAGCGGCCGCGCGAATCCGGAATCACGCTGGCGAAAATCCGGAAAGGTCGCGCTGCTTCGGAAAATCAGGCAGTGAAAGCCTGCGTATTGCTGATTCCGGAAAAGTCGGCGAACCTTCCGGCGGCAACGTTAACGGGCCGTAATGCCGAATTCAATTGCCCGCGAATTGGTTCCCCGCATTGGGCAGCTGAAACGAAGAACCCCGGGAACTAACCACCGGATCGGGGCCGCCTAGTGATCGCTGCGAGTCTGGTATCGGGCGGGAAGTCCGTCGTTCCCAATCTGAATGGTGTAGGATTTCCCGTCGGCGGCGACCCGGGCGAGGATCCAGTTTCCGTGGCACTCTGCTGTTGTCCCCTGATTGGCAATTTGATCAACGGGTGCCTGCAGGCCGAGTTCCAGATCCACGTTGCGATGCAGCTGATACCACTGTTCCAGCGATTCGACTCGCCGCAGAGTTTTCAGCGTGGATTCAGCACCACCTTTTTTCGGACCGTTGCACATGATTGCCGTGACCGGATCAACGGCAAGAACGAGTGCAGGGTTGTTGCTGACCGGCAGCCCGTGATGGGTCACCATGAACAGGTCAACTTTTCCAGCCGGGTTGCGAGGCGTGACAAGTTTGGCTTCTGTATTCCATGTCAGGTCCCCGCAAGTCAGATAGCGGAATTCACCAAGGCTGAACAGAAGCACGAGGCTGGCGGCATTATCCGTCGCATCTTCCGGCCGAGCTTCATGTTCCGAGGCGAAGGGGTTCAGCGAACCTTCGCCGGTGACTGTTTCACGGCTGGCTGCCAGAACGCGACAGCTCAGCGGAACTTTTCCGGTCTTCAACGGAAGTGCCTCGCCGGCCCGTAGCGCGCGAGACTTGTTCTGCGTTGCCCCGCGATAAGCCGCGATCCGTTCATGGAACCTGGGATCCTCCTGCAGGTCGTCCGGTATGCCGCGATCCCAAAACGTACCAATTCCGATTTCAGCAGCGAGCGCGGCATGATTCCCGTAGTGGTCCAAATGCCAGTGCGAAACAAGGGCGTGATCAATTCGAGACAGTCCGGCGATGCGACGAGCCACGTCCAGAATCCGATTCAGATCCCGTCCCTGGTTATCCGGGTACCCGGAGTCAATGAGCAGGGATTCACCTTCCGGGGTCACGATCAGATTTGCCGCACCTCCCTCGACATCAATGAAGTACAGATCCAGCGTGCCAGTCCTGTCGTCTGCGAAACAAGCCCCGGACGAGAAGCCCCGAGCAAGCAGTGTGACTGCAAAAACAAGAAATGAGCCTGTGAGACGCATAAGAATCGTACTCCTGTCACCTTGACTGCGGTTGTTACCGGTGGCTTCGATCCGGAGTCCGCTCCGAAACCTGCAGGCGCCTGCCACGATTCAGCGGCGATTCGAAAGCCGCAGACAGTATGGAAATCCGAACAGGGAGCGACAAGTCAACGGGCCGGGCCGCCGAACATCCAGACTGCATTTGGGTCAGGCAGCCCGTTTTCACGGTTTTTTGAGGTCGGAAACAGGGTGAATGGTGTTAAATGGCGAAACGGGGGGGCTTTTCCTGCGTCGCCTCCCTGAAGTTTTTCTGTCGTCACACACGCATTGGCGAATCACCAAATCCACGGGGAGCCCCATGAGATTCACTTCAGGTATGACATTGATATTGACGCTGCTGTGCACCACGGCAGCATTCGCTCAGCCGCCACGCGGGGGGTTTCCTCCCGGTGGCCCGCAGGGCCAGCCTCCTCGGGGAGGTGGTGAAGGACGCATGATGAACCCGCTGCTGCGGATCTTTGATCGTGACCAGGATGGCGTGATTTCCGAAGCAGAGATTGACAATGCGGTTGCATCCCTGAAGCGACTCGACCGCAATGGTGATCGTACTCTGGATGAATCCGAGCTGGGAATGATGTTTGGTGGCGGTGGACGAGGCATCGCTGAAGGTGGTCAGCCCGGACGTCCGGGTCAGCCTGGTCGTCCTGGTGAGCAGGGGCGCCCCGGTGCTGGTGGCATGGCAGACCGAATGCTGCAGTTCGATGAAAACAAAGACGGCCGCCTGTCCGCCGATGAACTTCCCGAGCGAGCTCGCGGAATGTTGGAGCGGATGGATCGTAACGGGGACGGGTTCGTTGATCGCGAAGAACTCAGTGCGATGGGCGGCGGTCGCGGTCCGGCAGGTCGCCCTGACGCACCACGACAGCGTCCTCCCGGAGGTACTCGCGGTGAAGGTGGGGCAGATTACTTTGCGGGAATGATCCAGCGGATGGACCGCAATGGTGACGGCCAACTGAATGGGGAAGAAATCCCACCGTTCCTTCGTGAACGAATGGAGGGAATGGACGCAAATGGTGATGGTGCGCTGAGTGCCGAAGAAATTCGTCGTGGCATGACAAACGCCGCACGCGGCGGTGATCGTCCCGCAGGCGAGCGTCCACGTCGAGATGGTGATCGTCCCGCAGGTGAGCGTCCGCAGCGAGATGGTGATCGCCCTGAAGGCGAGCGTCCACGTCGAGATGGTGAGTGATCCAATCTTCTCTGCCGCGCGGTAGAGTCTGGAATTTCTTTATCAACTGCCATGGTTTTCAGGACCATGGCAGTTTTTTTGTCTCGGATCCCAGCGGGCAGAGCACTGGTAAGATCTCGTCAAACGCCGTAAGGTTCTGTGGAGAATTCACGGGCCGTCGGGATCCTGAATTCGTGTTGGCACCACATGGTTCACGACCGGCAGATGTGCCTGCAGTTTGATTGTGTTCCATGGTCAGAGGTTGCCGACTTCGGTTTTGTCGAGGGATGGGAGAAATATGCTGAGCTGGATCCGCGTGACACTCGTTCTGCTTTTGGCCTCGGTGTCGCTGGCTGAGGACAAAGTGGACTTCAACCGTGATGTGCGGCCGTTGCTTTCGGGGCATTGTTTTCAGTGCCATGGACCGGATGAGCAGGAGCGGCAGGGTGAGCTGCGTCTCGACCAGTTCGACGGCGCACAGGGAGCTCAGGGCGCCATCGTTCCGGGAGCAATAGACCAGAGCGAACTGTGGACCCGGATCAACGCGACAGACGATCGACAGATGCCGCCTGCAGACAGCGATGTACCGCCCCTGACCTCAGACCAAAAAGATGTCCTCAAGCGATGGATCGAACAGGGTGGCAGGTATGCCGAGTTTTGGTCGTTTGTACCGCCGCAGTCAGCGGCGACGGAACCGGTTTCCGACGCCCGCTGGAATCAGAGTCGAATTGATCAGCTGGTCTATCAACGTCTCCGTGAACAGGGGATGCAACCGTCGGTTGAGGCCGATCGGCGGACATTGATTCGGCGTTTGAGTCTGGATTTGACGGGTCTGCCACCAACCCGGACTGAGATTCGGTCATTTCTGGACGACGATTCGGATCAGGCGTACGAACGAGTGGTTGATCGTCTTTTGAACAGTCCGCACTACGGTGAGCATATGGCAAGGTACTGGCTGGACCTTGTGCGTTTCGCCGATACCAACGGAATTCATCACGATCATTTGCGGGACTTTTCGCCCTACCGAGCGTGGGTGATCCGAGCATTTAATGACAATTTACCCTGGAGCGAGTTCGCTCAGTATCAGCTGGCCGGTGACCTGTACGAAGATGCCAGTCGTGACCAGCAGATCGCATCGGGATTCAATCGACTGCATTTGATCATTGATCGTGGCACGGCTCTTCCCGAAGAAAGTTACACACGCAACGTGATTGATCGGGTCACCGCCGTCGGCACCGCATTTCTGGGGCTCACCGTACAGTGTGCCGTTTGTCACGATCACAAGTACGATCCCATCACAGCTCGCGACTTTTATCGGCTGTTTGCCTTCTTCAACAACTTCGACGGTGAACCCGAGACTGGCGGCCGGCAGGGAAGCGATTTTCGTCGGGGTCTGCAGCCTCCCTACATCCGACTGGATACTGCAGAGCAGGCGCAGGAGCTTCAGCAGCTTGATACTCAGCTGTCGGCCCTGGATCAGCAGTTGAAAGCGCTGCGGGAAGATGTCCGCAAGGCTGCAGGTGATGCCAAATCGCTGAAGCAGGATCAGCTCCGGAAAGTGGAGAGCGAGCGTGCCGAGGTTTCGACAAAGCGGACAGCCCTTGACGACTCAATACCGGCGGCGATGGTGATGAGGGAGCGTGCCGAACGTCGTCCGGCATGGATTCTGAAACGCGGCCAGTACGATCAGCCGGGGGAAGAAGTTCTTCCCGGGACGCCCGGTTTTCTGCCATCGCTTCCGCGCGAGGAAGATTCCGTCCAGACACGAATGGACTTTGCCAAATGGGTGGTGGATCGCGGAAATCCGTTGACGGCTCGTGTCGCCGTGAATCGATTCTGGCAGCAGTTGTTCGGCGTTGGGATTGTGCGGACGTCTGAGGACTTTGGCAGTCAGGGAGAATGGCCCAGCCATCCGGAACTACTGGATGAGCTGGCGGTCAGTTTCATGGAATCCGGCTGGGATGTCCGGCAGCTGATGAAGTCTCTGGTAATGTCGCAGACTTATCGACAGTCATCCGCTGTTTCCGCCGAGCAGTATGCTGCGGATCCGGAAAATCGAATGCTGTCGCGGGGGTCGCGATACCGTCTTGATGCGGAAGTTATTCGGGATCAGATCCTGGCTTCCAGCGGATTGTTGAATCGCGAACTGTATGGTCGCAGCGTCCGGCCGCCTCAGCCAGCCGGGCTTTGGGAAACAGTGATCATGCCCAGTTCGTATCCCAAAACTTACGCCGCTGACGAAGGCCGCGCGATTCTCAGGCGGTCGCTGTACACCTTCTGGAAACGAGGAATGCCGCCGCCACAGATGACAATTCTCAACGCTCCCACGCGGGAGTCGTGCATCGCTCGCCGGGAACGAACCAATACGCCATTGCAGGCTCTGTTGCTGTTGAACGAGCCGGAATATTTACGGGCCGCTCGTCATTTGTCTGCGGGGCTTCTGAAGGAAGGATCAGACAGCGACGATGCGAGGCTGTCCATTTTATACGAGACAATTACTGCGCGGGAGCCGAACGAGAGGACGCTGACAGTGCTGCGAGACAGCCTGAGCGATCTGCGGAAGATCTACAGTGCGGACCGCGAGCTGACCGAGCAATTGTGTGCGGGGGTTGATTTGCCGGATCAGACTGCCCGGGTGGAACTGGCTGCCTGGACCATGACCGCCAGTGCGATTTACAACCTCGACCTGACACGTAATCGGGAGTAAACAGATGCAACACATCGTTGATGAGATGCACCAGCTTCAGGCTCGCCGGCGGTTCCTGACAACAACCGGCATGGGGCTTGGGACAACCGTAATGTCTTCACTGACCTCAGCGACTGCGACCGCTGCTGGTCCTTCGCTGCCGTCGGGCATTGATCATGTGATCTTTCTGTTCATGGCTGGTGCTCCCAGTCAGCTCGATCTGTTCGATCCCAAGCCGCAGCTGGCGAAGATGTTCAAACAACCGCTTCCGGAAAGCGTGAGTAACGGGCAGCGAGTGACAGCGATGACTCGCGGAGCGACTCAGTTGATTGCCCCGTCCATGTTTCGGTTCTCGCCTCAGGGAGAGAGCGGTCTTGAGATGTGTGAGCTGCTGCCGCATTTATCCAAAAAGGCGGATGACCTGTGTGTGATCCGTTCCATGAACACCAATGCGATCAACCACGATCCGGCAAAGACTTTCTTTTGCACAGGTGCGGAGATTCCCGGTAAACCCAGTATGGGGGCCTGGCTGAGCTACGGTCTGGGATCCATGAATCGTGATCTTCCGGACTTCGTTGTTTTGACATCAGCATTCTGGACTGGCGGTACCAGAAATGTGCAGGCTCTTTACAGTCGTCTGTGGGGCAGCGGGTTTCTTCCTTCACGACACCAGGGTGCTGCATTTCAGGTGGCAGGAGATCCTGTGCTGTATCTTTCCAATCCCGCTGGGGTTGACCGGGATGTTCGCCGTCGCATGCTGGATGCGATGCAGCGAATGAATCAGCAGCATTTGCAGGAGGTGGGTGATCCTGAGATACGAACCACCATTGCCCAGCAGGAAATGGCTTTTCGAATGCAGGCCTCGGTTCCGGAGCTGACCGAGATCGCCGACGAGCCGCAGCATGTGTTCGATCTTTACGGCAGTGAGGTGCAGAAGCCCGGTTCTTACGCACGCAACTGTCTGCTGGCCCGACGCATGGTTGAACGAGGGGTTCGTTTTGTCCAGCTGTTCCATCGTGGCTGGGATCACCACAATATTCTTCCCCAGCAACTGCGAGGACAGTGTTTCGACGTTGATCAGCCGTCGGCAGCGTTGATTGAAGACTTGCGTCAGCGGGGGCTGCTGGACCGGACGATGATCGTCTTCGCAGGAGAGTTCGGCCGAACGGTCTACGGACAGGGAAAACTGGAGCGGGATGATTACGGTCGGGATCATCACCCGCGTTGTTTTTCCGCGTGGGCGGCGGGCGGCGGCGTAAGAGGCGGCATGTCGTACGGGCAGACTGACGACTTCAGCTACAACGTTGCGGAAAACCCTGTGGCTGTTCGCGATTTGCACGCCACGATGCTGCATCAGCTGGGGGTTGATCACAGGCGTCTGACCTTCCCGTTCCAGGGGCTGGATCAGCGTCTGACCGGGGTGGAGGAGGCACGGGTGGTGCATCAGATTCTGAGTTGACCACCCGGACGGACCAGCCCTGCGGACGGTGGGGGCAATTCACTGCGAAGCCCGGACAGAAATGGTGACCTGCTGCATGATGCGTGAAATCAAAGCTGCCCTTCATCCAACACTGAGACCTGGTCACTCGGAATCATCGTGCCCCCATAACTCCAATGGGCTGTTCGCTGATTCTTCGGCAGTTCAGTTTGAGAGCGAGGCCGCGATCCGTTGACACGAACAGGCGATCGCTGTTGACACTGGACTGAACGGTTGTGACTTAAATGCATCAAAGAAGGCCATCAACGTCCATCCTGATATGCTGACCATCCAAAATGGTGTCTCTGCCTCTACCAGGGCAATGGCATGTCGAAGCTGTGAGTTCGGAGTGAGTTTTGGATCCAGAGCTCTTCCGTCAGGTGGCGAAGGTGGTTTGGCACGAGTTTCAGGTGACGGGAGGGAGTCTCCGCGAAGCCCTGTCAGAAGAAACCGGCAAAGACGATCATCGCGCAGGAAGCAGACCAGGTGCTGCGGTTGAAAAGCGATCAGCCGGCATTGATGCAGGCGATCGGTGCCGAATTTGATGGCGACGAAGCGGACAAGACATGTCACGGAAGCTGCGGTCCTCCACCACCGCAGGAAAAGGATCGACCCCGCTCCGGCAGAGCTCAAACGGAAGTGGGCAGGCCTTGAAGCGTCGGCGTACTTGGGGCCATTCAATCCTGCAATCGGGTGAAGTGGAGCGATTCCGGGTCATTGAGATTTTCTGCATGAGTGGCCGCACAATGCCGACGGGATCGTATCCGCGTGTTGGAAAGCGGGCTCTCCAGCAGGACCGTGTTCCTCCGGATGCTTGCGAAACAACCGCTGAGCTGTCAGGGAACTTGATGATGTCAACGGCGTGCGGCCGGTGTGCTTTCGGCGCTGTGCGGAGTTGAATGAGACGTTAGCCACAGGAACGGGATCCAACGCCAGGAGGAAGGTTCAGCTCCCGCGACTTTTGTCGCTTGCGTCCATGTGATAGGTTCTCCGCGTGGTCTCGAAACAGCTGCGGAGATTGGGAGAGTGGGGAGATGGGTGAGCAGAATTCAGAGGCTTTGAACCGGCGTATTCAGGAATCACTTCAGCCAGTGCTGCCGCGGAATCGGGATGTGGGGATTGGCTGTGTGGGTGCCGGCTTCATCATGGCAGACTGCCATCTGGTGGCCGCGCGTCAGCACGGACTTAATCCGGTTGCCATTTGTTCGCGGAGTGGTGAGCGGGCTCAGGAGGTGGCCGCGCGTCATTCAATCGCTACAGTTTGTGCAGGGGTTGAAGAAGTTGCCTGCGCCGACGGGGTGGAAGTTCTGGATGTCGCGGTGCCGCCGGACAATCAGGCTGACGTGATTCAGCGTGCGCTGCGGGCCAATCCGCGTCTGCGCGGCATTCTGGCTCAAAAACCGCTGGGGCGAGATCTGCAGGAGGCCGTTGAGATTGTGCAGCGGTGTGAGCAGGCAGGTGTTGTCCTGGCCGTGAATCAGAACATGAGATTTGATCAGTCCGTGAGAGCCTGTCGGACCCTGCTGGACGCACGAGTGTTGGGTGATCCTGTGTTGGCGACCATCGACATGCGAGCGATTCCGCACTGGATGCCATGGCAGGAACGACAGGGGTGGGTCACGCTGCGGATTATGAGCATTCATCATTTGGACACGATGCGTTACTGGCTGGGGGAACCGGAACGCGTTTTTGCGAGTACTCGTCCCGATCCTCGCACTGCTCAGAAATTTGCTCATCAAGATGGCATCGTGCTGACTATTCTGGAGTTTTCCAATGGGGCGCGAGGGTCGTGCTGGGACGACGTTTGGAGTGGTCCATCGGAAGAGGGTGCTGCTGGAGAAATCGGGATTCGCTGGCGACTTGAGGGCACAGCCGGGCTGGCCACAGGAACGATTGGCTGGCCGGACTATCCGCAGCGAACACCCAGCACGATGAAGTATTCCACGGTCGAACTTGGACCGGAATGGCACCAGCCCACGTGGGACGAAGTGTGGTTTCCTGATGCATTTATCGGGCCAATTGCCGACCTGCTGTGTGCGATTGAGGATGATCGGCTGCCGGCCCTCAATGGTCGCGATAACCTGCGCACCATGGCCATGGTGGACGCATGCTATTTATCGGCTAGCGAACACAGAGCTGTCGCGCTGTCTGAGTACTTCAATTTGCTGGACTTCTGAGGTTTTCCGGCAATCTTCGGGGCAGGATTCCCGCCTGTGGTGTTTCAACTGCCGGGGAAATTCACCGTTTGGCGCTCGAATCATCCCTGGGTAAACTCTCCGCTCGTCATTCTGGGACTATCAGCACCTCGTTTTGTGAGAAGTCAGGTCAATGATCAAAGTTGGTATTAATGGTTTTGGACGCATTGGACGGATGGTTTTTCGGGCTGCCGTTCAGAACTTTTCTGACGACATTCAGATCGTCGGAATCAATGACCTGCTGGACCCGGAATACCTGGCCTACATGCTGAAGTACGACTCAGTCCACGGGCGTTTTCAGGGTGACATTTCCGTGGAAGACGGAAAGCTGATTGTCAACGGAAACAGCATTCGGCTGACGGCGGAACGCGACCCGGCGGCTCTGGCCTGGGGTGACGTCGACGCAGATATCGTTGTGGAATCAACAGGTTTGTTTCTGACAGAAGAGACTGCGTCCAAGCATATCGCTGCCGGTGCAAAGAAGGTCATCATGTCGGCTCCTTCAAAGGATGCCACACCAATGTTTGTTTACGGTGTGAACTGTGGGTCTTACGCCGGCCAGAACATCATTTCCAACGCTTCCTGCACCACGAACTGCCTGGCTCCTCTGGCAAAGGTCATTAACGACGCCTTCGGCATTAAGCGTGGTCTGATGACAACTGTGCATGCTGCGACCGCAACACAGAAGACAGTGGACGGCCCGAGTGCCAAAGACTGGCGTGGTGGTCGCGGCATTCTGGAAAACATTATCCCTTCGTCAACAGGCGCTGCGAAGGCTGTTGGCAAGGTGATTCCGGAACTGAACGGTCTGCTGACCGGAATGGCGTTCCGAGTACCCACCTCCGACGTATCCGTTGTTGACCTGACTGTCGAGCTGAACAAGTCTGCCAGCTACGACGACATCTGTGCGGCTGTCAAAGCCGCTGCCGACGGCCCGCTGAAGGGTGTCATGGCTTACACGACCGAAAAGGTTGTCTCCACTGACTTCCGCGGCGAGAGCCACACCAGCGTATTCGACTCAGAGGCCGGTATCGCTCTGGACGACACCTTTGTGAAGCTGGTGTCCTGGTACGACAACGAATGGGGCTACTCCAATAAGGTCCTCGAGATGGCTCGCGTGATCAGCCGCTGAGCCGCCTGTTGCTGACCTGCTGACCGAGCAAGAAACGAAAGGGACGGGAATCGATTGATTCCCGTCCCTTTTTCGCAGAGGCATCTGGCCGATCGACAACTTACCTGTCCGCGGTATCAAGGAACAGAATCATGGAGGGATTTCCCACTGCGGTATACAGCCCGGTGAAATCCAGAGCCCCGGTTTGAAGATTCACCCGAAACACGGTGACGTTGTCAGCACGCTGATTACAGCAGTAAAGGAAATTCCCGGTGGGATCGAATGCAAAACTGCGTGGATAATTACCGCGGGTCCATTCGTTTCCTGTTTGTTTCAGAGTGCCATCGGTGGCGACAGCGAAAATGCCGATACTGTCGTGCAGACGATTACCGCCATAGACGAATCTGCCATCATGAGAGACCAGGATCTCTGAGCAGAAATTACTGCCAGCATAGCCTTCCGGAAGACTTGGAACGGTCTGTCGTTTGGTCAGGGCCCCCGTTTGACGATCGTAGTCAAACAGAACGATGGTAGAGCCTTCCTCCTGAATGGAATAGAACCAGCGGCCGTTAGGGTGGAAATGGAAGTGTCTCGGGCCGTCTCCCTCGGGCAGGGTGACCCACGGTTTTGACGCCGGTGTCAATTTGCCGGTTGCAGCATCGAATTTCCAGATGTAGATGCGATCCTGACCGAGGTCCACATGCAGGACAAAGCGACCATCCGGTGAGGGAGCGATCTGATGCGCGTGTGTTCGGTCATGGCCGCTGAAAGCAAAGCTTCCTGGCGGAGCGTTGACTGCCCGCGGCGGCCCCACGTTGTCGTCGTCCTGCTGAAAGTCAGCCATCGGGCCCAGTGTGCCATCGTCATTGACGGGGAATACGGAGATCGAGCCACCGAAGTAATTGGCCGACATCAGAAAACGACCGTTGGGATGCAGACTCACATAAGTTGGACCAGCTCCTCCGGCCGGAACAGTATTCAGCATCTGCAGAGCACCGGTCCGGCGATCGATCCGGAAGGAGCTGAGAGTGCCCTGCTTTTCCTCGCCGTCACCGACGCGATCCGTTTCATTGGCTGAGTAAAGTCGTGTTCCTTCGTTGTTAACGGCCAGACAACTTGGGCTGGTTCCAAGATCAAACGTGCCTCTCGGAGTGAGCTTGCCGGTGGTGCGATTCACTTCAAAGATATGAATGCCACGACCGTTACCCGGCGGCAGGTCAACCTGAGTGGGCAATACGTCCTGCAGTGGTGAACTGAACGTGCCGATGTAGGCAAACAGCGGTTCATCGGCAGTACTGGCTGCAGTTGCGGGACTGGCAAGAGTTGCAGATCCTGTGGCCGCCAGGGCCGTCTGCAGGGCCTGGCGTCGGGTGGGTTTGGAAGGAGGCATCAGAGTTTTCCAAAAGGGTGACGAGGGACCTCAGCAGAGTGTGAGCGACCATCCGTGGACGGGAATGTCGCGCTCAGGCATGATTGGCCGCACGGCAGAGGCCGGATAATCAACGCTGGCCTTTCCCTGCCGATCTGTTCAAGATACCAGAAGTGCGTTGATTCGTGGAGCACGCCGGCGATTCATGGTGCAGGGAGATTTCGGCTGACATGACGGCAAAAAAAGGCGGTATCCTGCAGTTCGTGCTGGGCATTTTCTTCCTGCATGCGTTGACGGCTCAGGCTTCCTTCGGACCTGATGAATCCTCTTCTGCTGCTGAAGGCAACCCTGGCCCGAAGCAGGTCTTTCGGAATGAGGTCTATCCCATTCTGCAGAAGTACTGTTTTGAGTGTCATGGCGATCGCCGACAGGAAGCAGATTTTCGGATCGACCAGCCAGCTTCATTGCTGGCTTCCGACCGTGTGGTCCCAGGGTCAGCTGAGCATAGCCAGCTGCTGCATCGTATCGGGATGCCGGAAGGGTCCGATTTGCGAATGCCCCCTGTGGGACCAGGGCCCGTAGCAGCTGAACGCCGGGCGTTGACGCAGTGGATCGAGGCAGGGGCGTTCGTTCCGCAGGATTTCAAGCCAGGTCGACACTGGGCCTACCAGGCTCCGGTCCGGCCTCAGATCGATGTCGCTCAGAACGTATCGGCAATTGATCAGCTGGTTCGGCGGCGACTGCAACAGCGGGGGCTGCAGCCAGCGGCTCGAGCAACCCCGCAAAACCTGGTCCGCCGTCTGAGTCTGGACCTGATCGGGCTGCCCCCTGAGCCCGAACTGGTAGAGTCATACGAGCAATCACCTGACGAGCAGAATTACCGTCGCATCGTTGATCAGCTTCTGAGCAGTCCGGAGTTTGGAGTTCGCTGGTCACGGCACTGGCTGGATCTGGCCCGTTATGCTGATTCGCACGGCTTTCAGCGAGACGACTTGCGGGACCTCTGGGCGTATCGCGACTGGGTGGTCAACGCCTTGAATCAGGACATGCCATATGACCAATTCAGTATTGAGCAACTGGCGGGCGATCTGTTGCCGGAACCGACGGAATCGCAACAAATCGCCACCGGGTTTCACCGCTGCGTTCCGACCAATGTGGAAGCCGGATCGTTGCCGGAGGAGACACGTGCTGAGCAGTTAATCGATCGGGTGAATACGACGGCCGCAGTGTGGATGGGGACCACTCTCGAGTGTGCTCAATGTCACGATCATAAGTACGACCCGTTTTCACAGCGGGATTACTATCGGTTGCTGGCTTTCTTCAACACGACGGAGTTGGAGGCTGACCGGAAAAATCCCAAACAGCCATCATCCATCGCGTTTCTTGGTCCCTCCATGACGATTTCTGAGCCGGTTCGAGATGCCCAGCGACAGAAGAAAGAGGCTCAGGCTGCCAAACTGAAAGCGGAGCGGAAGCAGTTCCGTGAACAGTTGGAAGCAGCCCTTCCCGACCTCGTCAGCTCGCGACTGAAAGAAGTTGAGAAGGCAAACAAAAAAACGTCAGAGACCATACTTCAGGTGCTGGAGTTCAGCTCTCAGGATACAGGCACAAAGTGGGATCGGCTGGAGGATGGAAGTATTCTGCTGTCCGGGGATTCTGTTCCTGAAGTGGATCTCTATCGCGTCAGGGTTGCAGCGAACCTTCGAGACGTGAGAGCCATTCGCCTCGAAGCGTTGTCACACGACTCATTGCCAGGTAATGGACCCGGTCGTGGAGAAGTGGAACGTCCCAATTTCGTCCTGCATGAATTGACTCTGAAACACTTCATTGGCGGCCGGAATGGGCAACCTGTCAAATTCCGATCAGCTCGGTCGAGCTTTGCGCAGCAGAACTGGGACGCGGCGGGAGCGATTGACGGCATTGCAAAGACAGGCTGGGCGATTGCACCACGGTTTGGAGAAAGCCATCAGGCGACGTTTCTGTTACAGCAACCTTTGCATACAGAGCCGGACGATGTGCTGGAATTTGAGCTGGATCAGCATCTTGGCGGTGGCCGCCTGCTGGGGCGATTTCGGCTTGTGGCATTGTCCGGGCCAGTTAAAGAAGAAGATGATGATGGTGGGAATTCCGAAGCATTCCTGGCGGCATTGCGGAAGTCCCCGCGGCAGTGGAAAACGCAGGACAGAAACGCATTGCTTCAGCAGTTCGAGAAGGAAGACCAGAGGTTTGAAAAAATTGACGTGGCTCTGACCAGGGTGGAGCAGGAGTTGAAATCACTGGCACCACGAACCACGCTGGTGATGATCGAATCTGAACCAAGGTCTGCCAATATCTTCCTGCGCGGCGACTATCGCGAAAAAGGGGCAGAAGTCACACCGGGTGTTCCGGAAGTCTTCGGAGTTCCATCTGTCAGTCCGCAGACACGACTGGATCTGGCTCGATGGCTGGTCTCTCCTGCCAATCCACTGGCGGCGCGCGCAGCGGTGAATCGCTGGTGGGCCGAGTTATTCGGGGAAGGTCTTGTGGCAACACCTGAGGACTTTGGGCTGAAGGGTGATCGTCCCGAACATGCAGAATTGCTTGACTGGCTTGCTGTCGAGCTGATGCAGAATGGCTGGTCGATGAAGCAGCTGCTGCGAGAAATTGTGCTGAGCGAGACTTATCGTCAGACGTCGGTCATTTCTCCGCAGGCTGCAGCGGTGGACAGCAGGAATCGATGGCTGGCCAGAAGTTCATCCTTCCGGATGGACGCAGAAATGATTCGTGACAACATGCTGGCAATTTCCGGGTTGTTGAATCGCCAACAGGGAGGACCTCCCATTTACCCCGTCCAGCCCGACGGGCTGTGGAAGAAAGTGGGAGGCACGCAGTACGAATATTCGCCAAGCGAGGGGGCTGAGCAGTACCGCCGCAGTCTGTACATCGTACTGAAGCGGAGTGCGATGTTTCCCGGCTTAATGACGTTTGACGGTTCGGTGCGGCAATCGTGTACCGTCCAGCGAGCGCGGACAAATACACCGATGCAGGCTTTGATGCTGTTGAACGACGAGGTGAGTCTTCAGGCTGCGTCGGCCTTCGCAAAACTGCTTCTGGAGACATTGCCTGCTGGTGATTCTGCACAGTGGATTCGCCTGGGATTTCGCCGCTGTACCGGGCGGTTGCCGTCAGTTCGGGAAATGGAACTGCTGACAGAGCTTTTCGTGTCTCGAAGACGAGCACTTCAGAGCGGGGAGACAGGGAATTCAGCAGATGGCGACCGGAGCATCCGCAAGGCACTGGAAAGTGTTTGTTTGGTGCTGCTGAATCTGCACGAGACGATCACGCGGCCCTGAAAACTCGGTCTCGCATACGGGTTTGTCCTCTGAAACGGCAGTCGGACTGGAAAATATTTTCAGAAAACGCATTAATACGCGAAGAAGATGCGAGACAACCTGAGAGAATCAGACGATACCACTACCCCTTGGCCCCTTTTCCGTGGCGAATCGGTGAGCTGAGCAAAAACTGTGTTCATTCGCCCCCCGCGGGCGACTTAACTCCCTGTCCGAGGGTATTCGGACATGACTTGCCAGTTTTTTTTCGCCAGCTTTGCTGGCAGTCTTGATTCTTCGGCAAGTGTTATTCGGCTCTGTCGCTCTTTGTGAGTGCCAGAGCCTTTTCATGCGCGCACAAGAAAGCTCTTCGAGCAGATCTCGAAGAGCTTTCAGGGAGTTCATATGACTGCTGCCCGCACGATCAAAGAGGATCAATGCGATAGGTACCAGCGGCAACCCCGTCCGCCAGCTCCTGTTCAGAAGCTGGGAAAATCATTTGTTCTTCGTTTTGCCAGCTAACCGCCGTGCTTTCGCTGCAGCCGGTGAGAAGCAGAATTGGCAACAGCAGAATTGCAAGTGACAGTACTTTCATCCGTACAGCTCCTTTCAGAAATCGCCGACGATTTGACCGTCTGATGCACCGGCCAGTCGCAGCAGGACATCGTGGTCCGTGTTGGCAGAGACGGACCGAACGGATCCATCTGCGAGGGCGTATTGAACGACACCGGCGTGCTTGCTGGAGAACTTTCTCTTATCAACATCCGGGTAGTTGAAACTGGCTCCCGACAGGGAACGCGTTCCGTAGTGCATCCCCATTGGTCCCATCATCCATGAGAACGACTGAGTTCTGACCGGTCCTTCCGGCAACTGAGTGACAGCTCCCGTAACTTCTCCGAACAGAATTGTGTTGGAGAGTCCGTCGCGAACGTCTCGAAACTTCTTCTGCTTGTTGAGGCGAAAGATCCCCTCGTAGTCGTTGATCTGGTCATAGTCCGGGCTGCTGGCAGCGATGCCACGTTCATCTGCTGAATAGGTCAGACGGCCGGCACAGGGCAGGTAGTTCGTGAGTGCATGGTTTTGGCTAGTCGGTGTTGAATTTTTCCCAAGTCGATATTCCTGGATCGGTCGGAAGCCTGGGGTAAATGCGATCGTCAGAGGATCGTTTGGGAGTGAGAATGTCTGGTTACCGAACTGGAAATCAAAGGAAGTTCTGGTCATAGCCACTGCTGCATTGTCTGAAGGACAAAGCAGACCGGGAATCTGGCTGCCCATGACCTGGGTGATTGCAGGGTAGTTCCAATACGGCTGTTTGTTCGCCGCAGGACGACCGTCCTGATACTCCTTGACTTTCATTGTGATGCTGCTGGCAAATGCCTGATACATCGCCTCCTGCTCAAGATAGGGCAGGAGATAAACCATCGTTCCCACCATCGCGTAGTTCTGCATGCGATTGGAGGGATCGATCCAGACCGATGTGTCGAACAACTGTCCTGGAGGGAGTTTGCCGGTGGCAGACTCAAAATTATGGACAGCCAATCCAAGTTGTTTCAGGTTGTTGCGGCACTGTGTACGGCGTGCAGACTCTCGAGCCTGCTGGACCGCAGGCATGATCAGCGATACCAGAATTGCGACGATTGTGATGACAACCAAAAGCTCGATCAGCGTAAAGCCTCGACGCTCCGGGGTCGGCAGGCCGGCAGAAACCGGGGATGAATTCTGACGAGTCCTCATGGGGTGGTTCCTTTGCAAACAAATGCTCTGATGTGGCACGAAGCAGACATGTCTCTCTAACGCTTAGAGTGCGGCAACACGTCAAAATCGTTACCGAAGTTGCTGTCTACTTAGGTCACAAACGCAGCGGTGTCCTAAAAAAGGGCAGAAACGCTGGTTTTTCCGCCGGAAAACTTCCCCCAGATTGTGCTTTTACTCAAGTTGCCGATATGCAACGAGCGGGTTGGGGAGGGCTGAAACCGATTTCGGTAAGATTGCCGGTTGTGCTGATAAACCTGCCCTGGTGGACCAGGTAATTGATTCGGCTATCAGGACTGCCCAATAGGGCATCCGGGCTGCAAGTGGCTTATCCGTTAAGGATTTCCTGAATAACGCGACCATGAACATCGGTCAGTCGGCGATCAATGCCCCCGGAACGCACAGTCAGCTGTGTGTGATTGATTCCCAGCAAATGCAGCACCGTCGCATGCAGGTCATAGCAGCGGGTCTCGCCCTCTGCGGTCTTGTATCCCAGTTCGTCGCTCTGGCCAAAGTTATGCCCCTGTTTCACGCCAGCGCCCGCGAGCCACGTGACGAAACTGCCTCCGTTGTGATCACGACCTTCCCCGCCCTGCGCGAATGGAGTCCGTCCAAATTCCGTTGACCAGATCAAAAGGGTGTCATCCAGCAATCCTCGCTGATCAAGATCGGTCAGCAATGCAGCCATCGGTTGATCCACACTGCGAGCCATCGGCGGCAGCTCATTTGGAATGCTGCCATGATTGTCCCAGTTATTGGTTGCTCCCTGCGGGCCACTCCAAACCTGCACAAATCGCGTACCGCGTTCAATGAGTCTGCGGGCAAGCAGGCAACGCTGTCCGAAATCCCGTGTTGCCTCTTGATCGGTCCCGTAGGACTGATGTGTCGACTCTGACTCCTGTGACAGGTCGAATGCTTCCGGTGCTGCAAGCTGCATTGCGGCCGCCAGTTCAGATGCAGCGATTCTTGCTTCCAGTTGTGAATCATAAGCACGTGTCTGCGCGTGGCGGCGGTTGAGACGATTCAGCAGTTGTCTTGTTTGCAGGTCAGCCTGGCCTGCCGCAAAGCCGTACCGAGGATCCGGGAACAGATCCGGAAGTGCTGCCAGTCCAGTCCCGTTCAGGACGGTGCCCTGATGCCGTGAGGGAAGAAAACCGGCACTGAAGTTGCCTTTCTGGTTATAGGGAAGTCCCCGCGGGTCAGGCAGGGCCACGAAGGTTGGGAGGTTGTGGGTCAGCTCACCAAGTGCGTATGAAACCCAGGCCCCGAAGCAGGGGAAACCTGGAATCATGAATCCCGTATTCATCAGATACGTGGCCGGCCCGTGCACATTGGTCGCAGCTGACATCGCCATCAAAAACGCTGGCTGATCGATGACCTTTGCGAAATAAGGAAACAGCGAGCTGACCCATCTGCCTGTTTCGCCGTGTTGGGCAAACGAAAACGGACTCTTCATCACCGCTCCTGCCGGGGCGGTGAACCCTTCCGGTTTTTGTTCGGGTCCAATGCTCTGTCCGTGCAGGCGTTCCAGCGCCGGCTTGTAGTCAAACGTGTCCATCGGGCTGGCCCCGCCAGTCATGAACAGCTGAATTACGCGCTGGACGCGAGCGGGGTGATGAAGTCCGACAGATTGATTCGAATTACTTTGTGCCTCATCCGCGGAGGCATTCAGCATGCAGGCCAGTGCGATTGACGGAAAGCTGGAGCCATTTTGCAGCAGCCAGCGTCGCCGTCCCGTGACCACGTCGATCAGCGGCGGCGGGGATGATGGCTGGGACAGGCGTAAAGGCTGTCCTGGACCTGTAGATTGTCTGCTCATCAGTTCAGCTCCGAACGGGACGGTAGCAGTTCTATCCCATCCGTCGACTGGTCTCAACACGCTTTCGAGTGAATGCTACAATCGGCTGGAGCGGGTCGCTCAGCTGCAATGCCCGTCTGAAGAACCGGAGGACTCTCTACTGTACGGAAACACAGTTTTTTGTGCAGAGACACCTGGGGAGGGATGCCATGAAACAAATAAAAAGCTGGCTGTATATTGGACTGATCTGCTTTGGTCACGCAGCGCTCAAGCTGTTGTTTCTGACCGTTCGAGTTCGCCATCACAAAGTGAAACCGGACGCAACACCCTACAGTTGCCCACAGGGCGCGACTCGGTACGCATTTCCGTTCTGGCACGACCAGATTGTACTGGCCATTTACTCGAAGCGCACGTTTCGCCTGTCAGGGCTGATCAGTCGACATCGGGATGGAGGCTTTGTGGCAGATGCAGCGCGAATTGCCGGGATCCATCCGGTTCGGGGCAGCAGCAGCCGCGGTGGTGCGGCAGCGGTTGCAGAGTTGCTGCACCTGCAGGACCTGCATTTTGCGATGACGCCCGACGGCCCCCGTGGTCCTCGCAGAAAACTCAAAGATGGCGTGGTGTTTATCGCCTCTCGTTCGGAACGACCACTGGTTCCTTCGGGCATGGCATTTTCAAACGCGTGGGAATTCAAAGGCAGCTGGACCACGCTGACCATTCCCAAACCATTTTCAACAGTTGTTCTGATCGCGGGCAGCCCGGTGACAATTCCTGCTGCAACAGCTCGTGAAGAGATCCCGGTCTACACCGAGCGGCTTGCAGAAGAGATGGATCGTCTGGAAGGTCTTGCCACTCGCATCCTGCATGGCGAGGATTCCGCCATTGCTGAAATTGATCGCTCAGAAGAACACTGCTGGGCGAAATTATCGCACACTGGCGAACAGCGTGTCGCCGCCTGAATGGTCGAAGAGTTCGTCAGCCTGCGGGGAAGGGGCGACATGCCATGGAGCAACACACACTGCTCTCAGCCGATACAAGCCTGCTGGTCCTGATCGACCTGCAGGAAAAACTGCTCCCCGTGATACAGGGTGTCGAAGCTGTCACGGCGACCTGCGAATTTCTGCTTGATGCGGCTGCATTACTGGATATTCCGGTGATGGCAACAGAGCAGTATCCGCAGGGACTGGGGGGCACGATTTCCTCTCTGCGAACAAAGTTACTGCCGCAGAATATTTCTGAGAAGCTGACATTCAGCGGAGCGGATCAGATCTGCGGTCACATCCAACAATGCCCCTCCGTTTCCACTGTCGTGCTGACTGGGATTGAGACGCACATCTGCGTGCAGCAGACGGCCCTGCAACTTCTGGAGCGAGGTCTTCGGGTTCAGTTGGTTCTTGATGGTGTGAGTGGACGGCGCGAGCAGGATCATCTGGCTGCGATCAGTCGCATGCAGGCAGCCGGCGTTGTCGTAGGCACAGCCGAGTCCGCGGTTTTTGAATGGTGCGGCAGTTCCGAGCATCCTCAGTTTCGCGCGATTAGCCGACTGGTGCGGGATCGTGCCGCAGCGTGACTTAGAGCCGAAATTCTGCTTCGGGCGTGTGGCCTGCCTGCCGTTCCAGCTGTTGCAGATGCTGCTGCGCGGTGATTGATTCGACACCATCGAACGACGGGCTGACTGGCAGCGATGTCAACTGGTGACCGCGTGTGCCGCGAAAGGCTCGATCGGAGATACGGAATTGAAAAATCGCCACCACGACTCCTGTAAAGACAATCACCGTCAACCACGTCAGCCACGGGTTCATGTCGTCCGCGCGTGTTGTGACAGCGACCGTCAGGGAAAGCGCGAGCCGATCTGACAGGACCAGGGGGGCCAATGCCAGTTCACCCTCGCCGTCCGTACCTTTCGCCGCGTAGCCCTCCCGTTTGAACAGATATCCGGCCAGCTCGACATCCGGCCCGCTGTCTCCGAGTGATTCGCTGACGGGGAGTCCGGGGTCGGCTGTCAGCGCAATGACGTGCACTAACTGACTTCCTGAATCCGGTGTGGAAATCCATGCATCCCAGGCTTCCCGAATACCATAACTGCGAGCCTGTTCCGGAAGCACTGCGGGTGTGAGCCGCCGCAACCTGCCGCGAAGTCGGAAGGGACGTCCTCTGGAATTGGCGGGAGAATCGACAAGAACAGTATATCGTCCTTCCGGCATCTGATTTCGACGCCCTTCGAAGACGCGTGTGGCGAGTTTCAGTGTGCCGAAAAAGGCTTCCAATTCGGATGACAGAACGCCGAGTACGTCATCCTGGACACCGCTTGTGAGCGTTTCCGGGAGATCGTCCGGGCCTTCTTTTCGGCCAGTTCCTTCCTGAAACGCTCGGGCTGCTTCTTCGTCGATGATGGTGCCAGCATTCTGAAAGCGAGGCTGATCGCGATCCGGAACAACCCGAAATTCATCGCTGAGCAGGCTGTTCCTGTTGCCCATCTGCGCACTGTCCGCTGACTGCTGGCTGACATTCTGAAACCGCGTCAACAGAAAAAATGCACCAACCATCACGACGATGAACACCGTGCGTCGACTGGTGTGAATGAGTTTTTCGTTGCGATGTGTTCCACGAGAACGAAAGCGCAATTCCGGCTCCCTGGCTGAGTGAACAGAGTCTCAGGATCAGATCCCGATCAGGACATCCGCGTGACCGTTGACTCCAACTGTTCCCCGGGCCGCGGATCCAGTCAGGATCATGGCTGGATTCATCTGACGTGTAAAGCCCGCGATCTGTGAAGTCGCCGCAGAACGGCCAGCCTGCCGGAGTTTCCGCCGCTTCCCGGAAGTCATCAGCGGTCCGGTTATCGGGGTTTTGCGGCTGAAGTCCGCGAGGATTGGATCAGGATATCGCGATTTTGCCGATTTGGTTGTATTGGGAAGCGTCGCTGTTGCCTGAAAGGGCGGATTACCCAGGTCTGTTGCCGCAGTGATCATGCTGCGACCTACTGTTCTCCGTTAAACAATCTTGGATCAGATCAGTGTTTTGGATCAAGGGCCGATCATGGGAACAGCATACTTCCCGGGGCTTTCGAAAATGGCAAGCACGAACGAGTTGGTTGAGCCGGGACATTCAGCGGAAGCTGAGTCGGCGACAATTGCGCTGTTTGAAGTGGCCGAAGACTCGGCTCGTTTTTCAGGCGGAGCAGATTCGTTGGAGGATTGTCTTCTCGACAGCGCTTCTGCATTTGCTGATCAGGTGCTGAGGTCCTTTCGAAAACTGCCGGAAAACTGGCGTCAGGTTGATCCTGATTCACGGATCCTCATGTCCTCGCTCCCACTGCAGCAGCGTATTTCTTTGTGCGACATACTGATTGGGCAAGGGTATCAGCACCTGTCCGTGCTGCGCAACAGCGAAGACCTGCAGCGTCTGATGAGGACCGAACGACCGGACATCGTTCTTCTGGATGCAGACGAAGATCAGCAGGCGTGTCTGGGGCAAGTCCGTACTCTTTCCTCTGACTCCGCGCTGAGTGGTGTTCCTGTTCTCGTACTGTGTTCAGACGACAGCTTTCGGCGACCCGTGCTGCAGGCTGGTGCAAGTGACTTCATCTCAAAGCCAGTGGTGGCGGAGGACTTGCTTCCCAGTGTGCGAAATGCAGTTCTGATTCACCGCTGCCAGCGCGACGATGGGTGGTTGCAGGGTCAGTTCCTGGACCTGGTGACGAAACGCACCGAGCAGCTGGAGATCAGTCGAAATCAGCTGATTCGTTGTCTTGCCCGAGCCGCAGAATTCCGGGATAACGAGACCGGTAACCATGTGGTTCGTGTCGGACGCTTTACGTCGATCATTGCGCGGCAGATGGGTTATCCCGAGAGTCGTCTGGGGATGCTGGAGCAGGCAGCTCAGATGCACGATGTTGGAAAAATTGGGATTCCGGACTCCATTCTTTTCAAACCAGGCCGTCTTGCGGCTGAGGAATACGAGCTGATCAAAAAGCACTGTTCGCTTGGGCGACAGATTATTGAACCCCTGTCCGGGCCAGACAAAGACCTGATCAGAAACCACACAACTTTCGGTCGACATTTGATGGACAATGGGGCATCCAGCCTGCTGATGCTGGCGGCCAGCATCGCCCAGAATCACCACGAGCACTGGGATGGAAGCGGATATCCGCATGGACTTTCCGGTGAAGAGATTCCTTTGGAAGGTCGGATAGTGGCGGTGGCGGACGTCTATGACGCACTCTCAAGTCGCCGTCCGTACAAGGAACCGTTTCCGCGGCACAAGTGCCTTGAGGTGATTGCCGAGGGACGCGGGACCCAGTTCGATCCCGAAGTCGTCGATGCATTCTTTGTGTGCGCTGAACGAATTCGTGAGGTGCAGATCCAGCTGATGGATCTTGAGGAGTCAAGTCTTTCCGGGCGACTCCGCCAGCCCGATGATCCGGAAACTCCGTCGATCAGATCAGGACATACTGAGTCCAGAGGGGCGTGATTTCAGCTGTCGAGCCAGCCGCGGCATCAATCCGTAGGACAGTGCCAGCAGCTTGATTGGATGCAGCGTCGGAATCTCTGCGCCCTGTTCCATCTGCATTCGGCAGCTGCTGCAGTCTGTGGCGCCGGCATCTGCATCAATGGTCGCCATGGCACTGATCAGTTTCTCCCCAATCTTCAGGGAAGTCGAAAAGTTCTCGGATGCCAATCCGAACGTGCCGGCCATTCCCGTACAGCCTTTTTCGATTTCCAGGACCTTCAGTTCGGGAATGAGCCGCAACAGTTCGAGGCTGGCGACCGTTGGTGTCAGGGCACGGATATGGCACGGAGTGTGCCATGCAATGGTGAGCGGAATGGGGGCGAAATCCGTCTTCAGTCTGCCCTGCCGATACAACTCCAGCAGAAACGTGCCGGCGTCGAGTGTTTGCCGAGCCACCACTTCAGCATCCTGGTTCGCTGTAATCCTCGGGTAATCCTGTTTCAGGCAAAGTGCAGCCGATGGTTCTGTGCAGAGAATGGGGTATCCCTCGCGAGCCGGTTCAGCGAGTTCGCGCAGGTTTTGCTCTGCCACATCCCGCGCTGCGGTGAGGTCAGCAACGGAGATCATATTCATTCCGGAGATGGTTTGTTCTCTCGGCACAAATACCCGAAACCCGTTGTGTTCCAGAACCCGTACAAATGCTTCTGCAAGTTCCGTGTCGTGGTGATTGGAAAAGTAATCGACGAAGTAAACCACAGTTGGCCTCGCACTTCCGGGAGCACCGGTGTTGTCCGGTCGCTGTACTCGAGCTGAATCGAGGAAGGATCTGCGGGCAAATGCGGGCAGCCGACGATTGGCCGCAAGTCCAAGAAATCGCTGCAGCAACCTGCGCACCACGCGACTTCTTAAGAGCTGATTGCCGGGGAAAGCGAATCGCGAAAGGAGACCGGCGTACGTATGAATGCGGGACAACAGCCAGCTGGATCGCGAGTGTCCGTGCTGGCGGAAAAACTGCGCCCGGGCTTCGACCAGCGCATGGGGAATATTGACTTCCGAGGGGCACTCCAACTGACACTGGCGACAGTTGAAGCAGCTTTCAACAATTCGTCTTGCAGACTCTGACTGCAGCAGTCCCTTTGAGTCCGGATGGCACAGTGCCTGACGCAGCAGATTGGCTTTGGCACGAGGTGAGAGAAGTTCTTCTGACTCATCGTCGACGAACGGACACATCCGTCCATGCTCGTCGGGAACGCGGCATGTCGCACAGCCGTTACAGTCCACGGCTGCCTCGGCGGCACCAGCTGCAGACCAGTTTAATTCCATGACTGGGAGCAGTGCAGTTTCGGGTTTTTCAGATGAGCCAGTG
>JAFMMM010000230.1 GCA_017859815.1 Planctomycetota bacterium
CGGACGGGCAGACTGCGGCGAGCGAATGTTGCTGCAGACAGCGAGTGAATACCGTGTTTTCAGCAAGTCCGACCTTTGCGTATCCGTGCAAAAATAGAATGACTCCGGAAATTGAATCGGCGGTAACCGGGCGAAAAACCTGAACAGTTCGATGATCCAGTGGTTGTTCCGTCCATGCGGCGAGGAGCGTCTCGTCGGCCAGACCGGATTCGGCTGTTGAGTCATCTGTGTTGCTCAGAAAAAGTTTTTGCAGTCGGTCAAACATGAGCGGAGTCTTTGGATTTCAAGCCGGAATTGTTTTCTTCGGATTCAGGTTCGATAGCATGAACAGGGTAACAAAGTCTTTGTCGGACCGGTTGGTGAGGGGCAGCAGTTGCCATCACAGCTGCCGAAATCGGGAAGTGGATGTAGGGGGTGCGGAGTGAGCCAGCCAAATTATGAGAGCCGTCGGAACCGGGTGCGGCGCCAGTTTCGCGGTGCAGGCATTGATGGGTTGATTGTCAGTGGACTTGCCAATGTTCGCTACCTGACCGGCTTTACCGGAGACTCCAGCTGGTTGTTTCTGTCGCGTGGCAGGACGGTTCTGCTCAGTGACAGTCGTTACGAGACACAGTTGGCCAATGAGTGTCCGGACCTCGATGTGGAGATTCGCGACGCGGGCGCCACGATACAGGATCTTGCCCGGACAGCAGTGACCAGCGGAGACTCGCGGCATCCCGGTTTTGAGGCCGATCATCTGCCCTGGAGCACGGCTCAGCAGCTCATTGAAACGGTGCGATCCGGCAGCAGCGTTGAATTATTGCCGGTCAGCGGGATCGTTGAGGGGATCCGTGAGGTGAAGGACCGCTGGGAACTGGCTGAGATTCGGGAAGCGGTACGAATTGCTGAGCGGGGATTTGGTGTGATGCGCAGCAGTCTGACATCGCATCAGACCGAACTTGAGGTCCGCGAGATTCTGGAGCGGGCCATGAAGGATTTTGGTGGCAGTGGGACGGCATTCGAGCCCATCGTGGGGGTCGGGCCGACTGCAGCGTTACCTCACGCGCACGCCGGGCGTCTGCAGGTGCAGGAAAGTTCTGTCCTGCTGGTCGACTGGGGGGCAGCTCGACCCAGCGGTTACCGAAGCGATCTGACCCGTGTTCTGTTCACCGGACGAGTGACGAAGCAGATGGAGCGGGTTTACAACGTTGTCCTCGCTGCACAGCAGGCGGCAATCGCAGCGATTCAGCCTGGGGCTCGGCTGGCGGATGTCGATCAAATTGCTCGCGGAATGATTGCCGATGCTGGTTTCGGACGCTGGTTCGGGCATGGTCTGGGCCATGGTTTTGGCCTTGAAATTCATGAGTCGCTGCGGATGAGCCCGATTTCGGACCAGGTCTTCCAGCCGGGGATGGTGATTACCGTGGAGCCGGGCATTTACCTTCCGGGTAAGTTTGGAGTTCGAATCGAGGACGATGTGGTGGTTACAAAGGACGGGTTTGAGTTGCTCTCCTCCCTTCCTCGCGAATTCGAGAGCTCTTTTGTCGAATTCCTTGCATAATTTGCCTCTATTTTCGATTATTCAGCCGTCACTACGGGCCGTGCAGAGCGCACGTGTGACATGGTCGCGTCTGCTGGGCTCGGTGGATCAATCGGCGAGCGTGATCCATCGATCGGGGCGTTCGCAGCGTTGATTTAGTCTGTGGCTGCGTGTTTCCCGGCTGCTAAGCTCCGAAGCTGCAAAGTTTCGGCTTGCGGCAGGTTCCGTTAGCGCAGGGATGTTCTGGCTGTCCAAATCAGCTGGAGGCAGTCAATTTGCTGCACGTGATGTGAGTTCGAGTTTTCAGACGGGTGTTTGATTCACCTGCGTCTGCTCCGCATAACAACAACAGGGGCTTCCGTGGCCCCGGAGGCATTGAAGAATGGCGAAATCGTCTGACTCAAACAGTCGAGAGGAATCTTTTGACCTGGATCGATTCCGGAAGCTGCTGCAGCTGATGGAAAAGTACGGCGTCAATGAGGTTGCTCTGCAGAACGAGGGCGAGTCCTGGAAAATCCGTCGCGGTCCGCGACAGGTTGCGGTCGCTCCGGAACAGGTCGTTCAGGCTGCGGCTCCTGCGCCCGTCGTTGCACCAGCCGCAGCACCAGTACCAGCTGCCGCTGCACCTTCAGCACCGGAAGCTGTCACGATTAATGCGCCGACCATCGGGACGTTCTATTCTGCACCGACGCCGGAAGACAGTGCATTCGTCAGCGTTGGTTCGGTTGTACAGCCGGACACTGTGGTCTGCATCATTGAAGCCATGAAGGTCTTCAATGAGGTTCACGCCGAAAAGGCCGGGCGGATTGCTGAGATTCTGGTTCAGAATGGTGATGCTGTCAGTTTTGGACAGCCGCTGTTTCGTATCGAACCTGTTTGAATTGGCAGGGGCATCGGGGCGGAGTGACTGGGGGGGCGCGGTGTGATGCGTCCTGGCAGTCGTTGGAATCCAGCGCTGGCCGGGTACTCAGCTGGCGTCTGGTATCTTCTGGTCCTCATTTCTCGGGCGATCACGTTTGCAGATTCAATTCTGCTGGCAAATTCGCGGATGGTCCGAGGCATGAACCGGGTGGCACCTCCCATTCTTATCCCTGATTGCGAACTGCAGCGTCGCGGCAACGGTGCTTTCATTTGACTCTATCTTCAGAGCGGACTGATGTTTCAACGAATCCTGATAGCAAATCGCGGTGAAATTGCCCTGCGGATTATCCGCGCCTGTCGAGAAATGGGTATCGGCACGGTCGCGGTGTACAGCGAAGCCGACCGGGGGGCCCACTATCTTTCACTTGCGGACGAAGCATGGTGCATTGGTCCGGCAGCGGCTGCAGACAGCTATCTGCAGGTACGCCGAATCATCAGCGCTGCCGAAATCGGTGACGTTCAGGCTGTGCACCCGGGATACGGGTTTCTGGCCGAAAACTCGCATTTCGCCGAGGTCTGTCGCAGCTGCAACATCGAGTTTATCGGTCCTCCGGTTGCCGCCATGCAGCAGCTTGGTGACAAAGTCAGTGCTCGTGAAATCGCGATGCGGGCGAAAGTGCCGTGTGTCCCGGGAAGTGATGGGCTGATCAGCGATGTCAACGATGCGGTGAAAATTGCTGCGGAGATTGGCTATCCCGTGCTGATCAAGGCGACGGCCGGCGGTGGCGGCAAGGGAATGCGTGTTGCGGGGAATGAGGCATCACTGCGTTCCGGACTGGCAGCAGCAAGTGCGGAGGCTGATAAAGCATTCAGCAATCCAGGCGTCTACCTGGAGAAATATATTGAGCGCCCGCGGCATGTGGAGGTGCAGCTGCTGGCCGACAATCATGGCAATGCCGTGCACCTGTGGGAGCGTGACTGCTCCATGCAACGCCGACATCAGAAGTTGATCGAGGAAAGCCCGGCTCCAAAACTTCCGGATGAAGTGCGTTTAAGCATGTGCGAAGCAGCGGTTCGACTGGCAAAGGAAGCGGGTTACACCAACGCCGGGACTTGCGAGTTTATCGTGGACAAGGACTTCAATTTCTACTTCATTGAAGTCAATGCTCGAATTCAGGTGGAGCACCCGGTTACGGAACTTGTCACTGGTGTGGATCTGATTCAGGAACAGATCCGTGTCGCGGCTGGATTGCCGCTGTCATTCACACAGGATGAGATTTCTCAGCAGGGGTGCGCGATTGAATTGCGGGTGAATGCCGAAGATCCGGAAAATGGATTCCGAGGCAGTCCGGGAACGATCACCAAACTGCGTGTGCCGGGCGGGCCGGGTGTACGTTTCGATTCCCATGTTTACGAAGGCTATACAATCAGCCCGTATTATGACTCCATGATTGGAAAACTGATTGTCTGGAAGCCGACTCGAGAAGAGGCAATTCGCTGCATGCGTCGCTGCATCCGCGAGTTTGAAATCGAGGGAATCAGCACGACATTGTCGCTGGCAAAACGCATGTTTAACCATGCGGACTTTGTTGACTTTAATATCGATACAACGTTTGTTGAACGAACGTTTTGATTTCACCTGCCGGTTCAGAATCGAAGCCACAAACAGAGTCAGCGGCGGCATCAGCAAGACCGGGACCGCTGCGGACGGTGGATTTGTGCCTGACTGTTCTGCGGTACCGCAGTGATCCGGCAGGCCGTATGTGGTCGTGTGCCGTATCGGGCTTCGGTGACACAGCCGAAGGCAATTATCGACGTGGGGACTGATTGGCGCCTCAGCACTCGTCGACGGCGAATGACAAAGTGACCAGGGGACGCCGTCTGTCGGTAAGTCTGCATCATTGTCCGGCAGGTTGATTCTGTCTGTGATGCGCAAATAAATTCATTTCAAACGATTGTTATTTCCTGAAACTTCATGTCAGTGAGAAAGCTCTGAGATGCCTCAAGAGATCAAGCGAGTTGCAATTCTGTTTGCCGGTGGCCCGGCTCCTGCGGCGAATTCAGTCATTTCCGCGTGTGCGATTTCATTCCTGCGTGCGGGGATCGAGGTTGTGGGAATTCGCTACGGCTACTCCAACCTGATCGATTTTTCGCCGGATCAGCCGCTTGAGGAAGGAGTTCACTACCGCCTGTTGAGTGAGCCGGAACTGCGCAGAACTCGCAGTAAGGAAGGCATCCTGATTGGAACAGCGCGAGCCAATCCGGGCAAACTTGTTAAGTCCCCGGCAGATCTTGATGATCCGGAAAAGTCGGCTCCGTTGCGTCGGGCCTATGACGCGTTGCGATCCATCGGTGTTGACGCACTGGTCTCCATCGGCGGAGATGACACATTAAAGACGGCGAACAAGATGGCAATGTTCCAGGATCGTCTTCCTCAGGACATGCAGCGGATGCCGGTTGTGCACGTTCCCAAAACGATTGATAACGACTACTGCGGAATTGATTTTACATTCGGATTCTTTACGGCAGTAGAGACGCTGGGGACGGAGATTCGTAATCTCCACGCCGATGCAGAAGCCGCTCGCGCGTATTTTGTTGTCGAATGCATGGGGCGAAGTGCCGGATGGCTGGCTTACGGAGCTGCGGTCTCCGGGGAAGCGAACCTGGTCCTGAGTGTTGAAGACATTACGGAAGAGTATCTGGCCCCGGAGTCCACCGCCGATCGGAAGGTGATGGATCTGGACAAGGTTGTCGCTCGCATTGTGAACATGATGCGAAGCCGTTACGAAAAGGAAGGCAAGGAATACGGCGTTGTGGTCCTTGCCGAGGGACTTGCGGAATATCTTTCTGACGCGGTGATCAAGGATATTCCGCGTGATGATCACGGGCATATTTCCGTGGCCAGCGTTAACCTCGGCAAAATGATGGCTCAGCGTATCAGTGCTGAATTCAATCGCCAGACCGGATTGAGTCGAAAAGTGACCGGGTTGCAGCTGGGTTACGAATCTCGCTGTGCTCGCCCGCATGCGTTCGACGTGATGCTCGGATGTCAGCTTGGGATTGGTGCATATCGTGCGTTGGTGGAAGAGTCCATGGGGAGTGTGATGGTGTCCTGTTCCGGGCAGCTGGATCTGCACTACGTTCCGTTCGAGGAGCTGGTTGATCCTGCAACTCTGGTGACCGTTGTGCGTTTCATTGAACAGGACAGCGACTTCCATCGGCTGGCGACATTCCTGTCCAGCGAAGGAATCTGACGCCAACACTCTCAGCGGCAGCTGGTGTCACTGATTGAATTCCGCACGGAGGGGTTTTCGCCTCCGTGTTTTTTTGCACGGACCGTCCGGATGTGGCTGAGATGATTCGGTTGGGGATGTTCAGACTGTTCCGAACAGACGGTCTCCCGCATCACCCAGTCCGGGACAGATATAACTGTTCTGGTTCAGCTCCCGGTCGAGTGCAGCGGTGAAGATTCTTACGTCCGGGCACGATTCGGCCATTTTTTTCAGGCCCTCCGGAGCTGCGATGATCGCTGCCATGCGGATTTCGGCGACGCCCCAGTCCTGGAGCATTTGCACAGCGGCACAGGCTGAGCCGCCGGTAGCAAGCATGGGATCCAGCACGATGGCGAGGTCCGGGGGGGGCTGTTCCGTCCGCAGGTCGTAATACGCCATGGGCTGGGCAGTTGCTTCGTCTCGACGGATTCCGATGTGGTGGACGGAGGCTGTTGGCAGGATTTGGCGAAATGCAGGTTCCATGCCGAGTCCTGCTCGCAGTACGGGAACCAGCCCGATTCGGGAAGAAACACGAACTCCACTGGTCAATTCCAGTGGAGTCCGAACCTCGACCTGCCTGGTTGCGAGATCACGTGTGCATTCCGAAGCCAGCACCATCGCGACAATTTGCAGCAACTGGTGGAACTCATGAACCGGAGTGTTCTCGGCACGCAGCCTGGTGATGCAATGGTCGACCAGAGAGTGCGACAGGACGTGATGGTTTGCTGACTGACTCATCTGCTGGAGTCTCCGTATGAAGCCATGAAGAACTGCGAGTTGGCAGGTTTGTCGGAGAATTCTAGCTGTTGTCGGGAACGTGGGAAGCGGCAGAATGGTGCCGCAGTTTCGGCAGAATCTGCCGGCCAAGGGCTGCGTGTTTCGATTCCTTCACGGCGAATTGACCGCGGAAGTGATGGCTGTTCATGCGGCGGAAAAAATGCCGGGAAATTCGGGTGGCAGAATTCACTTTTGCGTTTTCCCAGGGCCTCCGGCTGACGATGTAAGGCAGCGTGGAAGAACATTTGCGTGACGACCGGAAACATGGCAACCGAACGCAGCGAGGCGAGACGCAGACTTCGCAGACCAATCACTGGCAGGCAGCAGCGCGGGGATGTTCACGTTAACAACAGGGAGTGAATCAATGAGTGACACACAGGAACCTCTGGACAATGAAGAATACGAAGAGATTTGCGGCGAAGAAGTTGATCGCATCGTTGAGTCACTTGATCGGTTGATTGAGGGGGTTCAGAGCGAAAACGTGAAGCATCTGCTGGAGGAAGCGGCCAGCAACATCTACTTCCTCGTCTATGAAGAAGAGACAAACGGGGAGTGCGTTTCAGACGACGATCTCGAAGCTGCGGCGTAACGTTGCGGAGGGTCTGTTGCCTCCACGGAATCAAAACTCACTTCTCCCGAGGGAAGTGAGTTTTTTTATTCCCGGCAACACGGGATCCCGTTGTTCAGCGCGATCATCCGCTGGTCGTCGCTTGTAGTCAGCAAAGACGTTTGGGATAGTTTCAGACACGAGGAGATCCGTTGCGGGGTATTTGCTGGCAGGGTCTCCATTCGCTATTCATCCGACACGCTGAGGGCTTCGTTATGTTAAACGGCACTTCATCCCGACGATCATTCTTTCGCACCGGAGCAGCAATTGCCGCGGCCGGTACTGCAGCGGGAAACTGGAATGCGGCAACGGCTGCTCCGCTGCCTGAAGCGGACGATGTGAGTTTGAAGGGACGGATGTGGAAGACCCTGAAGATCGGCATGGTCCGCGTGGATGGCTCACTGGCAGACAAGTTTGCTGCAGCAAAGCAGGCGGGTTTTGACGGCATCGAAATGAATGCTCCGGCACTTGACGTTGCGGAAACGAAGGCCGCGATTGCCAAAACCGGATTGCCAGTGGATGGCAGTGTCAATTCCAGTCACTGGCAGGTGCGACACACGGATCCCGACGCTGAAGTGCGGAAGCAGGCGCTGGATTCTCTGACACAGGCAATTCGTGACACCCATGCTGTTGGCGGGCACTCTGTGCTGCTGGTTGTGGGTCACGGCAAGGATGGTTCGGAAGCAGAAATCCGTGAACGCTCTCTGGAAAATATCGGCAAGGCAATTCCCGTCGCCGCTCAGTATGGTGTGCAGATTGTGATTGAGAATGTCTGGAATCACTTTCTCTACGACCACGAAGGTGATCACACACAGACGGCGGACAAATTTGTCAGCTATGTGGACGACTTAAACTCTCCATGGGTGGGCATGCAGTTTGATATCGGCAACCACTGGAAGTACGGCAGTATGGGCGACTGGCTGCGGCAACTGGGCCGCCGCGTGATGAAGCTGGACATCAAGGGCTTTTCTCGCGCTGAAGGGAAATTCACTCGAATCTCTGAGGGTGACATCGACTACGCTGATGTCCGTCGAGCACTCCACGAAATTGACTTCTATGGTTGGGTTGCTGCTGAAGTCGGCGGCGGGCCACTGGAGGAATTGCAAAGGATTTCCGGCGAACTGGATGATGCGTTCAAACTGGTCTGATGACATTCCCCCTGTTGCAGTCCACAAGCGGATGTGATCCCCGGACTGCTTTCACAGAGATCCAGCGTCCCGGCAGGAGTGATACCGCAGTTGTTTACGAACGAAGAACTCCTCGCTGCATCCAGCGATTTGAAAATCTCGCTGGATGTGACGCAGGCGGACCTGCTCCGCCGTTACTGCGAGCTCCTGTGGGACTGGAATTCCCGTATCAATCTGACGCGTCACAATGATCTTGATTCGTTTGTTGGCCGTGACCTGCTCGACAGCCACGAACTGGCTCAGACGCTCAGCGAGGGAGCAACGATTGTTGATGTTGGATCGGGCGGCGGCGTGCCAGGAGTGTTGCTGGCCATCATCAGGCCGGACCTCACTG
>JAFMMM010000231.1 GCA_017859815.1 Planctomycetota bacterium
CATCGCCTATGGCACTTATATGCCGGATGGCAGCAGCGGTGTCCTGAAAGACCCGAATGCCAGCGAGCCGCACCATGAATGGAGCTGGTGGCCCTGTCGAAACGCCGGCGAACTGACCTTCAACAAATCCGCCGAACCTTTCCGCGAACTGAAGCAGTACGTCACCTATTTGCGGGGATTGGATCACAAGGGCGGCTGGACCATGGGCGGTCACAGCTCCGGAGACGTGTTTGCCACCGGCGCCGACATGACCGAAACGGAAAAGACCAACAACATTTCCATCGATCAGGTCGCGGCCAACATGCACGGCCATCGAACACGCTACAGTTCGCTGGTCCTGGGCACGGAGGGCGGCACCGGGGCGTACGGGTCCAGCAAGACGCTGTCACACCGCGGACCAGGACGGCCAATTCCATCGATGCACAAGCCCCAGGAAATCTTCAATCGCATGTTCCGACCTTATTCCGGAAAAGGCGTGGAGCAGGTTCGCGCGGGATTGAAACGCGAGGCCAGTATTCTGGACCTGCTGATGGACCACAGCAAAAGCTTCCACAACCGGCTGGGGACCGAAGATCGCCGCAGGATGGACGAATATCTGGAATCCGTGCGAGCGATCGAGCAGCGTGTGGAACGGACCAGTCAGTGGACCCACGAACCGCTGCCGGAGGTTGATACCAAGGGGCTGAATCTGGAAGTGGCCTACAAGGACGCTCAGGAGTACATCCGGTGTATGTACGATTTGGTCTATCTGGCCTTCGTCACCGACTCCACGCGGTACGCCACTCTGATGCTGGAGAGCGAACAGTCGTCCACTTCTGAAATGTGGAACTACGCCACCTACGTGCTGGGATACAAGGGCGCGACGCATGACATCGCTCACAAACGTCCCGCCGACTACTCCGGACAATGGGATCGCTGGCGAGCAGAACAGCATGCCTACTTCCTGAAGCGACTGCGAGACACACCGGAAGCGGACGGAAACATGCTGGATCGCACGGTTGTTCTGTGGGGGTCTGCGCACCCGCATGCCTCCCACAGCACTCGCAATTACCCGATTCATCTGGCAGGCGGCAATCGACTGGGGTTCCAGCACGGACGGCTGCATGAATTCCTGGGTGACAACAAAGTGCCACTGGCAAATCTGTTCGTATCAATGCTGAACGCGGTTGATGTTCCGGTCCGGAAATTTGCTGACAGCACCGGTAGCATGAGTCAGTTGATGAAGGCCTGAACGATGCGCAGCCTCCGTGCGATTCTTCTGGGAGTACTGCTTCCAGCGATGCTGTTTACAACAGCGACTGGTTTCGTCCAGGCGCAGCAAGGTAAGACCCTGCCGCGCCTTCTGATCATCGGCGACAGCACCTACGAGCAGCATACCCGCGATCTGCAAAAAGTGCTGAAGGGACAGGTGGAAGTCACCTACGCCTTCTGGAATCACGACGAAATCGCCGACACCGCCACCACCCTCCAGTTACTGGATCGGCATCTGGGACGGATCGACCGCAATGGTCAGCCGGTGGAGCAGGAAAAATGGCCCCGCTGGGACGTGATTCATTGGAATTGCGGCCTGGCCGATCTGGTCCATCGAGCCCCCGGCGTGCGTGCTTTTCGAGTCATGCCCATTCACGCAGGCGGGGTTTGCAATACCACCGCCGATCAGTATGCAAAGAACCTCGACACCCTGGTGACCCGGCTGCAGGCCAAAGCGCCCTCTGCAAAATTGATCTGGGCCAGCACAACTCCCATTCGTGCGTCAGCCACTCAGGTTTTTCGGCTGGGTTCGGAAGTGGAATACAACGCCATTGCAGCGCAGGTGATGCAGCGGCACGGGGTTGCCGTCAACGACATGTATGACTTCGTCAAACATCTGATCAATATGGACAAGCCGGCTGGCTTTGGGGCCGACCCGTTCAACTTCGACAAAAAGCCGATCCACATGCCGATCGTACGGATCCTCGAACAGACACTGAACTTGTCTCCGGCTGAGGAATCTGAGGAAGAGAAGATCAGTCGCGAAAAACGACAGCAGGTTGAGGCTGGAGCCTGAAGACTGAGACGAAGCGTTGGCTTTGCCTGATTACGAGGCTTCGGTGGTGTCGCCGTCGGTCCCGGTTTGTGATGATCCGGCCGCTGTTGATCCGGACGCTGTTGATCCGGACGCTGTTGATCCGGCCAGTACCGTACGAACCAGCGCCCCGGTTTCAGCATCCAGCATGGCCATTGCGGCGAAATAGCCCACGGCACCCAGCGACAGTCCGACGACGGCGGGGAAGGGAATCGTGGTTTGCAGCAGGGCGAAACCAATTCCGGCGGCCACCGCGGCAGCAGCAGTACAACGCACCAGTTGGATGAGAACGCCGGTGAAGATCTGCATGCCGATGCGGCGAGCCAGCACCGTCATCGTCCCAATGCCGGCCCCGGCGAACACGCATGCAGCAATCCACGCCAGAGCAGTGATTCCCTGAGTGGGAACCAGTATCAACTTGGCGATCATCCCCAGCACAAGGCAGCAGCCTCCGATCAGCGTGGGAGTGCGGGAATCATCCAGCACAAAAAACACTTTCGCGCCCAGTTCTCCCAAAGCCGCCCCGGCAAGAAATAACGCCGAGATGCGAATTAGCCGGGCAACGGCGACCGTATCAGCGGCAGTGAACGCACCTCGTTCAAACAGGTCACGCACCAGCGGGCCGGAGAAGCAAAGAAACACGACCACTGCCGGCACGACCAGCGTCAGCAGCATGCGCAGCGCTCGCGAGACCTCGTGAACAATCTGGTCTGTTCCGGCTGATGCCCGCTGGGCAATCACCGGAAACGCCACGGTGGACAGGGTCCCGGAAGCCAGTGTGACAAAAATCGTGATCACCCGAAATGCGTAGCCGAAGCGGGAGATACTGCCGTCATCGAGGAATGAACTGACATACCGATCCACCAGCGGGTCGATCTTCAGCAGCACCATTCCCAGAACAATCGGAACTGCCAGCGGCAACAGTTGTCGCACTTTTTGCAGAGCGCCACGCCCGGTTTGGGATCGCAGTAACCGCTGAGCCAGCGGGGTCTGGATGGCGACATTGAGGACCGCGCCGGCGAGGGTGGCCCAGGCAACGGCAGCGATTCCCAGCGAAGGCACCAGCAGCGGCACCAGCGTAACGGTCAACAGCGGCCCCAGCACTCCGGCGGCGGCCGGTACCCCAAATCGCAGGAACCCATTCAGCACCGCCTGCATCAGACCAATCGCGGCGTTGCAGGGAACCAGCCACACAAGAATCCGAAACAGCTGCGCCGTTTCCACGCTTTTCTGTTCCGTAAACCCCGGATGCAGCCAGCTCATCAGCGGCAGCGAAATCAGCGTTAATACGGCGGCGGTCAGGCAGCAGACAACGAGAGGAATCCAGACAAGGCAGGGAACTGCGGACGTGTCTTCCGACGATTTCCTGTCCTGACCGAGTGCCGTCACAATGAGTGGCTGAACGGCCCCGGCAACCATCGCACTGATCGCCACCGGCAGTGTCATGGCCGCATAGTAGGCGTCCATGGCTGAGGCAGTGCCGTAACTCCATGCCAGAATCAGTTGCAGCACAAATTGCAACAGATTCTGCAACAGGAAACCGAGAAAAACGATGGCATATCTCAACAGGACACTCCGGATTGTGGAGTTCGCGTTCTACGCTGGACAGCCACAAGGATCAATGATGAGCAGCGATGACGAATTGGATTTTGGCTGTTATTCTGCACCTTGCTGACGTCCTGAACGTCTGTTATGTCCGTCCTGCCAAAAAATTGCCTGATGTCTGAACACACAAAGACGATTGAACTGGAGCAGATCGCCTGCCCGTTGTGCGCTTCGCCGGACACTCGCAGGTATGTCTCGGTTCCGGATTTCCTGCACGGCGTTCCCGGCCACTTTCACGTGGTGCGCTGTCAGCCGTGCCGGCATCTGTTCATGAATCCGCGTCCCACACTGGAGACGCTGTCGATGTGTTATCCGGGAGGTTACGGACCACACCGACCAGCGCAGGCTGCTGAACGCCCACCATCACCAGACAGCTCCCGGATCACACCATCGCCGGACGCAGCAATTGCGGTTCCGGACAGTCCTCAGGATTCCGGCACAGACGGTGTGCCCCCCGCAACAGATGCATCAACCCCCTGGTATCTGAGCCGCTCAGTGAGAGCCATCCCGGGGTTGAAACAGCTGTATTACTGGTTGACCGATACAAAAAGCCACGTGCTGCCAGCGGCCCCGGGGCCGAATGCCAAAGCTCTGGAACTGGGGTGCGGCACTGGTCAGTTTCTGACTGCGTTGCAAAATGCCGGCTGGACCTGTCAGGGCGTGGAGCTGGTTTCAGCGGCTGTCGACGAAGCTTGCCGCAGTGGATTGTCCGTTCACGAGGGCACGCTGGAGTCTGCGGCGTTGCCAACGGCAACACTGGACGCGATGTTTGCCTGGGCGGTGCTGGAACATCTGCCCGATGTGCGGGCCAGCCTGCAGGAAATTCACCGCATTTTGAAACCGGGCGGTCTGCTGGCATTCAGCGTCCCCAATGCCGGCTGCTGGGAACCGATGATTTTCCGGGACCGCTGGTATGTCTGGGAACTGCCGCGACACTTGCACTTTTTCACACCGGCCCGACTGCGCCGCCTGCTGCACGACGCAGGGTTTGAAAAGGTCGAAATCGTCCACCAGCGTAACCTGCTGAACATTGTGGGCAGCGTGGCGTTGTGGTGGCAGCGTTTTTTCCCCCGCAGCCGCGTGGCTGCATGGCTGCTGGATTATCCCAATCACCCGGGACTTTGGGGGCAGCTGGCGATGGCTCCATTTGCAATCGGGCTGGCTGTGCTGCGGCAGGGCGGACGATTGACAGTCACCGCACGCTGTCACAAACCCCAAACTGAGGAACTCGGGTCATGAAGATTCTGATGCTTAGTTCCGGCGAGCGGGTACCGTCATCGCGGTTTCGCATGCTGCCGTATGTCAGGCATTTTCGAAATGCCGGGCATCGCTGCACACTGGCCTCAAGCATTCCGCAGAAATATGACTGGTTTCAAGCCATCGGGTTCCGCCTCAGCCAGCGATTGAAACGCGGCGTCCGCAGACTGCACTGGTATCAGTCCCGCTGGCGCGGGGATGACGTTGTAATCATCGATCGGGAAATCTTTGACTCCCCGGACTGGTCCCTCGAACAGTGCTTTCGCAAAACGACCGCACGAATGGTGCTGGATCTGGACGACGCGGTTTTCCTGCGTTACCCGGAGAAGTTTGAGCAGCTCGTGCCCATGGCCGATTTGGTGCTGTGCGGAAATTCGTTCATCGAAGAATGGGTGCGTCCCCGCAATTCGAAGACTCTGATTCTGCCCACATGTGTGGAGATGTCGCAGTATCCGCCGCGCCCGCCGGCTTCAGTCACTGGCCGTCCCCTGCGTATCGGCTGGATTGGAACCACGGGTAATCTGCGTTATTTCCAGGTCGCGGCCGCCGGTCTTCGCGCGCTGGCAAGAAAAGTCCCCTTCGAACTGGTTGTGATTGTTCCCGACATTCAACCGCTGCTGGATGACGTTGATCTGTCGGGTGTGAAAGTGATCCACGAACCATGGGACAAAGATCGGGAAGTTCAGCAACTGCACCAGCTGGATGTCGGTCTGATGCCGCTGTTCGAAAACGAAGTCTGGGACAGGTACAAGTGCGGCCTGAAGCTGATTCAGTACATGGCAGCCGGTATCCCCGCTGTGGCATCGCCGGTGGGCGTCAATGCAGCCATTGTCACCCCCGGACACGACGGTCTGCTGGCAACATCTGATTCAGAGTGGACCACCGCTTTGGAAGAGCTTTTGGCAGACGAGACAAAGCGGCACGCTATGGGGACTGCCGCCAGGATCACCGCGTCCGAGAAGTACTCCATCGAAGCCAACTTCCCGCGTTACCAGCAGGCCCTGCAAGGGCTGTTGCCACAACCGACAGCATCTTCCTGACACGCACCCCGGACGAATGCCGCGGTGCCCCATCGCCACACAAACGGTCCACCCGCAGCGAGCAACCTGCAGCCGAAAGAAACCGTTGATTAGCGGGTGCCGAACTCAAACACCTGCTGTCTTCCGCCAGCCGATTCCAGCCGCACGGACTGCACTCTGACGATCCCTGCACCTCGAGGGGGATTAATCCGAACGTGAATAATCGGCTCCTGTTCCGGCAGCACAACTCGGACCTCGTCAAACTCCGAGCCGGACGGCCAGGGAAGAATTGCCGATTGCTGCGGTTCGAAGCTTGCGGATGCCGTTCGCCAGGTCACGCTGGCCAGCCCGTCGCCCGCGTGCTCTGACTGCACCCGCAACACGGCCGTCACCTGCCCCCGCAGGTTCAACTGAGAGCGAGTCAGGAACGGTCGCAGATTCGGTTTCAGATCGGCAGACGGTGTCATCTCGAGGGCACCATCCCGAACAGCCAAACCGCCGTTGCGGCAAACCCAGCCCTGCAATTCTGCGGGACCAGCCGATGCGGAAGGACGACCAGCAGCCCGACGCTTCATGACCTGCTCAATCGACTGATCCACGTGAGCGGCAAAGAACAGATTATCCTGATCATTGTTCGCTTCGGGGGGGCCGGGCGGATTCAGCCCCTTGCTCCAGGTGCTCAACCTCGATTCCAGATCTGCTGCAATTTGTGGATGCTGTTCGAGCAGATTTTTGAGTTCCCCATCGGGTTCCGTCACGTCGAACAGGTACTTTTCATGGTTCCCCAGCTGAATCAACTTCCAAGGCATTCGCAGCACGGCGGCCTGCGATCTCCATCGCCAGTACAGCAGATCATGCGGCGGATCGTCATTTTCGCCCGTCAGATATGGCAGCAGATTCACACCATCCAACTGATCATCAGTCGGGAGGCTGGCCTGCGCAACCGCTGTTGCCGCAACGTCCAGTGCACTGACAGGATGTTCGTACACCTGTCCGGCCGGAATAGTCCCCGGCCACGCAGCAACAAACGGAGTTCGCACACCGCCGTCTGTCAGCATTCCCTTTTCACCAGTCAGCGGCAGATTGATGCTGCCGTTCCAGGCGCCCTGTTTCAGCGGCGCGCCGTTGTCACCGATGAAAAAAATCAGCGTGTCCCGAGCAGCCCCCATCGCTTTCAGCTTCGCTCGAATTTTCCCCAGACCATCGTCCATCGCCGCGATCATTGCCAGTGCCTGCCGGCGTTCCTTCGGTAGCTGAGCGGGCGTTCGGGAAAACCATGGTTCGGGTGATTCCAGGGGCACGTGAGGGGCATACCATGCCAGATACAGAAACCATGGCTGTCCGGGACTGGCCGCTCGGCGATCGAGGAAGGACAGGGCAGCCTGCGTCTGGACATCCACGCGGAACCCCGTCTCATTGACCACCTGTGGCGGATTCGGCAACGCGGTTCCGTTGAGATCATGTGATGCGAAATATGTCTGCATCTCCCCACGAAAGTACTCGTCGAAACCCTGTCGGTGGGGCAGGTGGTCCCGACGAATCCGGGCGGTCTTCGGGACACCATCGCGACTGTCGATGTCCAGGTGACTTTTGCCCACCCAGCCGCTCAGATACCCCGCGGGCTTCAGTAGCTCAGCAATGGTTCGTTCACTGAGGGGCAGGGGCCCCTTCCTGTTGTCTTCCACTCCAAATCGCTGCTGATAGCGGCCGGTAATTACTCCCGCCCGCGACGGCACACACTGCGGCGCAGAGACAAACCCGCGAGTAAAGCGGACACCATCTTTCGCCAGCTGATCGAGATGGGGTGTGCGAATATCCGGATCTGCGCCCTGCAGTCCCAGATCAGCCCAGCCGTGATCGTCCGTGTAGATCAGCAGAACATTTGGTTTCTCTGCACGGTCGGCTGCATGCAGCCCGGTGATCAGTCCGAGCAGCAGAGCTGCGATCGAGTCTCCTCGTAGCGTCATCGTGATTCCTCTTTCACCGCCCGAGCGGGGAGACGTTCCAGCTCGGTAATCTCATGATGAAACCACGCCTTGCCGGTCTTGATCCTGAACAGCACGCAGCGAGCAGGAAACTTCAGACCGTCCTGCTTTTTCCAAACGCTGAAGCGATAAAAATCCTCACGCCAGTCCACCCGTTTCAGCAAATGTGTCTGCCTGTCGAAGTAAAGTTTCATCGCCGGACGGACGCTGCCGCTGACCTGCAGAACATCACATGTCACATCTTCGTCTGCAACTTCCCCCAGAACCTCAAGCTGTGACTTCGGGTCCAGCAGCAGATCCAGCGTCCAGGCACGCACCACCGCCTTGGCAGGTTCGGCTCCGCGTTCAGTTCCGTTCACCACCCAACGATCGGGCAACTGAATATCCGACGTTCGAGGTGTTCGTTTTGGACTGTTCTCTGGCAGGGCTGTTTCACCGGAATTGAACAGTTCCGCCATCCGGAAGGCCCGCAACAGCTGTTCCTGGCCGCCAGCTGCTGTCACAGCCTGATCCACCAACGGCTGCGGATCCTGAGCCAGCGTCAGCGCAGAACACAAAAACACACCGACCTTCAGCAAACTTTTCATTGTCGAGTTTCCAGTCAATGGTCA
>JAFMMM010000017.1:0-21615 GCA_017859815.1 Planctomycetota bacterium
ACCGGGAAAGGTGGGTGGCACCGGGAAAGGTGGGTGGCACCTGAATGTGGGTGGCACTGTGGGGAGGGGCGTGTTGTTTCGTTGTGTTCCGGCGGCGGGGGCCTGATGTCGAGTGCGCGACGCGATCAAAAAAAAGGGGTGAGGCCCGGTCATGGGCCCCACCCTGCTCTGCATGTGTTTTTCCGGGATCCGGCTGCAGCAGCCTGTCATGCGGCGATTTGCTGCAAATTCGACCAGCAGAACAAAAACTTCAGTATGCTGTTTCGCATTCACTGCAGTTGTGTTTGATGGATCTTTGGATTGAAGAACGCGGGCCCCAGTTATTGTTCTGCGCCCGCTGAGTTCTTCACTCGGACAAAGCGTCGATCACAGCGGTCGAGCGATTACTCGTCTCAAAGCGGACGAACAACAGAGATCGGTCGGAGATAGTCATCGAGGGTGTCTGGACTCACGACGCCGCCCCCCATGCCGCTCTTGCCAATGCCGGCGTAAGGGACACCGTGCACGACCACGTTGTGGGAGTTGATCCAGCCATTACCAGAACGGAACGCTTCAGCCACACGAGCACATCGTTGCAGGTCCGTCGACCAGACGCTGTTGCCAAGACCGTACTCGGTGTCATTGGCCAGTCGAATTCCTTCTTCCTCGTTATTGAACGGAGCGAGGTAGGCGACCGGTCCAAAGATTTCTTCCCGAGCGGCAACATTATTCAAAGAACCAGCCAGCAGTGCCGGCTTCACATAGAAACCGCCGAGTCCGTCCAGTTCAGCCGCTCCGCCTTCCAACACAAGGTCTGCTCCGTCCGCAACTCCTTTTTCAAGATAGCCGAGCACTCTGTCACGTTGTTTGGAATTGACCACCGGGCCCATCTGCGATCCCTGAGCCATTGGATAACCGATCTTCACACTCTGCATCCGGCTGGCACATTCCGCTACGAATTCGTCGTAGATGTCCTTTTGAATCAGCCAGCGAGTCGCGTCACAGCAGACCTGTCCGGTGTGGAAGGTGATCGCGTTGACAAGGCCCTGAGCCGTTTCCGCAATGTTGACATCGTTAAAGACAACGGCTGCTCCTTTGCCTCCCAGTTCGCATTTGATGGGAACAAGGTTGCGTCCGCAGGCTTCGGCAACCATTCGGCCCACTTCGGGTGAACCGGTAAAGCTCATGCGACGGAAACGGGGGTTTTGAGAGACAGCGGCCCCAGCGGTTTCTCCGTAGCCGGTGACGACATTCAGGACGCCGGGTGGCAACAAGTCCAGTTCCTGAATGACATGGCAGAGATACAGCGCGGACAATGGAGTGTCTTCAGCCGGCTTTAAGACGCATGTGTTGCCGGCTGCCAGTGCCGGTGCCAATCCCCAGCCAGCCAGAAGAAACGGGAAGTTCCACGGGATAATGAATCCACACGGTCCCCACGGGTGACGTGCAACCCATGCTTCGTGACCTTTGACTGCGATCACCTGGCGATAGTTGACTGCCTGCGACAGATCAGCAAAGTAGCGGAATGTGTCGATGAAGTTTTGGACATCTGCTTCGGCCTGGGAGTAGATCTTTCCGCAGTCCAGTGATTCGATCTGAGAGAACTCTTTGAAGCGTGCTTCCACAGCATCGGCAATTCGATGCAGTGTTGCTGCTCGCTCAGCGACCGGCATGGTTGCCCAGCCGCTGTTGTTGAACGCGTCCGAAGCGGCGTCGACTGCACGATCCACGTCTTCCTTACCCAGCCCGGCGACAACGGCGATTCGGTTCGCGGTGCCGGGATCGAGCACGTCAAAGGTTGTGCCGTCAGCGGCCTCAACCCACTGTCCGCCAACGTACGCGCGATGCAGATCGGTCGCAAGGAAACTGGAGACGGCCGGGGCCAGTTCAGTGGTATGATCCGGAGTGGTGGTGGACATGGACGTAACTCCCTGTTGCTACATGCTGGAGAAGTGGGTTGTGTCGGGATGATCAAGGCCGGCCGCAGGCCGACGTCTCTCCGAATGATATAAATCGCTGAGCGGAAAGACCAACGTCTGCAGAAGGTGATTCCGACGGGCGCAGAGAATCCATGGTGACCGCGCAGCGTCGTCGTCTGCGGGATTGAGCATGGCTGCGTGGGCGAATGATCAACCGTCCGGGCGTGTTATCGCACCTGCGACTGCAGGTAAGCGCGATCCTGTTCACTCAGTTGCGGATCAGGCAGGTTCAGCGACTTGATTTGCGCGGGAAACGTGAGTTCTCCGATGGGTGTCGAGAGGAAGTGCACGTTGGGATGCGCGGCTGCGAGGGCTTCAGCGATAGCACGCTTCTCTGAAGGTCCGATCAGGACGATGGGACTCTGGGTAGTTCGCAGGTCTGCTCGCAGATTTGCCAGAGTCACCGATGCTGGCCAGCGGGCCGGGGTGAGAGAGAGAAAGATCAGTTCGCATCGCATTTGAGCGGCGGCGGTTTCAAATCCGTCGGGCCCGATTTCCTCCTCCGCCACAGAGAACCCCTGGTCTTCGAGCAGGTATCGCAGTTGCAGCCGAAACCGATCGTCTGGCCCGATCACCACAGCTTCGGGGCGCAGCCGCCCGGTTTGAATTGCAACGAGTTGTCGTCGAGCCGACGAGTTCAGTGGCAGGTTACGCCCCTGAAGCTGCATTACGGCGGCGATGCGAAGCCTGGCATCTGGATGCTGAACAGCTGCATTCAGAGCCGTCTCAAGATGCGCCAATTGCTTTGTTGACAGGTCGCGAATGCCCAGAGAACGCAGTGTTTCCAGAGCGGCAGCGGTCAATTTCAGTTGCACGCACTTGTCGAGAATCGCGAGAAGTTCTGCCGCACTGCGGGATTCCAGTTCGCCAGGCCGTGCGAGCGGAGATGGAGAAGCGACAGTCGCCAGAAGAATCTCACCGAGCAATGCAGCCTGGGCATTTCCAGGGTCGATCTGGTCGACAACGCTCAGCCGATTACCAGCTGCTGTCAGGGCCGGCGGCGAAAGTCGCACATCGATCTCTGGAACGGGAAGGTCTGACTGTGTTGAATGAGAATCGTTGGCAGCAGTAATCAGCGCGGATTCCGCGAGTCGCAATAAAAGAGAGACGGCCTGCGCGGGGGTTTCCGTGGAAAGTCGTCCTTTGGAAAGACGATCGACTGCGAACTTTGCTGCCTGCTGGATCTGAGGGGTGGTGCCCAGGTACTGCCAGCGAATCAGGTGTTCGGCAACATCCGGGGAATCTGAACCAGCCAGCAGCCGGATGATCCGAGTCTGTGATGCGGGATCAATAGTATCAAGCAATTCCAGCAGTCCGCCGCGGTAGTCTCTGCAATACTCCTCGAGGAAGATTTCGGCGGCTTTACCGGCGTTCGTCTGTACGTCGGCGGCCAACAACGTTGGCAGGGCTTTTTCACCGGCGGACAGAAGGAGCACAGTCGCCTGTTGAGAAGCGGAGTTTCCCGCTGCAAGTCGCGAGACGGCCTGCTCCATTTCCGTTTGAGAGACCCCAGGTACTGCCGCCTGCATATGCATCAGCAGGTCCGAAGCTTCCGGTTGCAGGCGACGGTCAACTCGCATCAGGATGAACGGGGACATCCCGTTTTGCTGTCGCAGAGCCACCATTTCAGGTGTTTGCGGATCTCGTTCCAGCAGCATTGCCAAAAACCGGCGGGCCTCGGTGACTCGGTCCTGACGCTGGGCCAGCCTGGCCGCAGTCAGAAGCTTGTCAGGGCTTTGAGGATCTGACTGAAACATGCTTTTCTTGATACCGGCCGCAGAGATGGTTGATTGCCCGACGGCGGTGTTTCCGGAGGAGACAACAACCAGCAGCACGGGAAGTGCAATCGCGGGGATGGAATAAAGGCGATGAGTCGACATCGCAGGATCCTCTCTGCGGAGTACGGAGAAACGGCGGTGACAGGTTGGAGTGCACCCCTCGACCGGCTGATTATGGGCGGATTGTCCGCCACTTTTAAACAATCGACCTCAAAAACTCATCGAATCAGCATCGATTTCAGGTGGAGGTGACAAAACCGACGAGGATGGTTCCTGAGGTGATGAATCATCACAACTGGATCGTTTGCCACGTGCGAAGAGGTCGGTTTGCCTGACAGTTCGGGCGATCAACAAACGGTTGTAGGAATTTGGCGGGGCTTAGCGTTCAGTACAACTGCAACAGTTTGCAGGGGCCCCCCCAAAAAAAAAGAGCTCACAGGGAATCCCTGTAAGCTCTTCGTTGTGAACACTTGTTGCGTGTGCAGATCGCTCAGTCGTGTCGCTGTCCGTCGCCGTATGTCTTCCACTCCATGGCTGACTCGGCTTCCACCTTGCGGTAGCCAAGGCTGTAGACAACTTCCAGAACTTCACTCCAGGTTGGGAATGGGCGACCGGACTTCCGTTTGTAATCGTCCATCGCTCGCATGAATTCCACTTCCAAGTCACTGTAGTCCCGCTCGCAGGTCGTGGGGTCAATCTGCCGACGACGATCAAGACGACGACGCTCACGCGAGTCATCATCCGCAAAACCAGTTTCCAGCTCATCTTCAAACAACTCTTCATCGTCTGCCTGCACATGACTGGCCTGCTTGACGCTGCTCTCGGGTTTGACACTCGCGGTCTTCGATGCGCTGCGTCGACGAGAGACTCGATTAGAAGCGATGGACGATGCTGATTCGTTGATGAGAGCGACCATTTCAGAACCTTAGATGCCGAGATAAATTGACTGCAACTGGTCACGAGAGGGAGCGACTGGTGTGCAGACGTGATACTGGAATTGAGGGACTTTGCTGAGCGAAAGAAAATGGCTTTCCGACGCGGCAGTGGAGGGAGTATGCCCCAGGTTTTTCGGGTCAGAGCGAGTTTGCTGAGAATTGGGGGGCGTTTACAGTTGGAAACATTAGCGCGTTTTCAGCAGTACCGATTGCAACGATTGCAGGGGCTGCGAAGAACTGCGAATCGGGAAGATTCAGGAAGAGTTTGTGGATCAGGAAAACAGCTCAAGTTTCGCTACGCCTGCGATCCGGGGGGGGAGATCATTTCGCCATGCTGGAGAGTGTCAAAATCCTGTCGGGGGCTGAGCCCTTGAGGTGCAGTTCTGCCACGGGTGGCAAATTGGCAGGTTGTGAGACCAGGTCGGAGTACCGGGGTGAAGTTTTGGTTGTTCCGTAAGTTGATTCTGGGTATTGACTTATTTTGATTTGTGTGGGTGGTGAGGCGATTCTCCTGATCTGACGTCGACTGGTACGGTGTGTGCATTAACTTTGGCGAGGCTGCGTTTTTGTCAGCCCAGAGCACGAGACAATGGGAATACTGCGTCTGGGAATACTGCGTCTGGGAATAATGCGTCTGCTGGGTATTACCGGGAGAGTTACCAATGCCGGTTTTTCGATGGAGAGAGACCTGGTCGCCACTGCCGGACCTCGAACGGGAGGTCGATCGGCTGCTGGAGGGGGTTCGTCTGCACATGCAGGGAATTCGCTCATCGCGAAGTTTTCCTCAGCTGAATCTGCTGGAAGACGCAGAGAGCTTTGTGGTCACCGCGGAATTGCCAGGCCATGAGGCGAAGGATATCGAGGTCACTATCGTGAGCGGGTACCTGTCAATCCGCGGCACCCGCCGACCACCCGCAGAAGCGGAGGCCGAGTCGTATCGTCGTCGTGAGCGATTTCACGGGCCATGGCAGCGCAAGGTTCAGCTTCCGGATCGGATTTTGGAAGATCAACTTCGAGCTGACTATGTGGCGGGAATTCTGCGAGTCACGCTGCCCAAAGCTCCGTCTGGCCAACCGCGCCAAATTACGGTGAATGAAGGAAGTTGAGGCAGCCCACTCTGCATGATTTGTGGGCTGTGGCAACGCTGTCGCAAGAGAATTGCCAAGGGCTTCCAGGGGCTTGTCGTCAGTGAGGAAAACTGTTCACTGTTCCGGTAACGATGAATTGCGGGGGGCTGACTAATGAGTGATCAGGATCAGGAAAAATCCGGCGGCGGTGGATTGATTCGACTGACCGGGGAGACAGGTGAGACGCCGCCGGGAAGCAGCGCGGAGATGTCTCCTCGGTTGCTGTTCAATCCGCCGATCGACATTTACGAGATCGAGACCGGACTTGTGCTGTACGCCGATCTGCCGGGTGTCACGGCAGAAGACCTTGACCTGCAGGTTCAGGACAAAAAGCTGACTCTGTTCGGGCGAGTCTCGACCGAGTGCGGTAAGGATCTGGTACCGATTCATCAGGAATACCGGACCGGAGACTTTCTGCGTTCATTTATCCTGAGTGATGACGTCGATCACGAACGTATTCAGGCTCGTCTGACCAACGGCGTACTGCGAATTGAACTGCCCCGCGCGGAACAGTCGAAGCCGAGAAGAATCGAAGTCGCACCTGGATAGGAAATTCCCGTGGTGTTCTGCGACCACAGGCTTTGCCGCAGTCCCTGTTGATTTCTCTGCGTCGCTGCTCGGGCTCAACCACGGCCACGACAAAACAAACTCCTTTGATTCTTTGTTTCAGGTTGAATTCAATGAGCAGTCGGATGGAAAAGCTGGAAGGGATGCTCGCTGCCGATCCCCAGGATGACACTCTGCGATATATGCTGGCAATGGAGTGCGATCGTCTTGCTGACACTGAACGGGCTTTGAAGTTGTTTCGCGAACTGATGGAGCAGCAGATTCCGTATGTGCCGGCATTCGTGATGGCGGGGCAACTACAGGCGCGGCTTGAACGGAAAGAGCTGGCCCGGTCGACTTTTCAGCAGGGAATTGAAGCGGCGTTGTGCCAGAACAACCAGCACGCAGCCGGCGAGATGCAGGAGTTCCTGCAAGGACTCTGAGTGGAATTATTGGGGACTGTTGTGCTGCTGCCGCAAATAGTCCAGTGTTGCGCGAACCAGCGGCCCCATTTTGGGTGGCGACGACTGAACGTGAACCGGCCAGCCGTGATCCTGCAGTGCTTCGGTGCAGGTTGGGCCGATGGATGCGACGGTCGTTCCACTGTTTACTGCAGCGAGCAGCTCAGATTGCAGATCTTCCTGCTCGGCGACTTGCAGTACGGAACTCAGCTGATTTGCACTGGTGAAGAGCAAGGCGTTGAAGCCCTGCTGCGTGGTCTTTCGGACTGCTGAAATCAATGGCTGTGTATCAAGCGGCAAGCCCCAGCGATAGACCGGAATCGGGGTTACGATTGCTCCGCGGGCACGCAGGGCTTCGTAAAGTCGGACGCCGGGGATCCCATATTCCTGAACGGCAATTCGCAACCCATTCAGTTGAAGAGTGCTGTCATCGATCGCAGCGATCAGTTCACGCCAGGTGTTTGGCTCTGCGGCACGAACAGTGCCTCGGAGCTGATAGCGGGAAAGGGCGGCCGCTGGTTTGGGACCGCGCAGGAGCAGTGGCATTCTGCCCAGTTGTTGTAGTAGAGCTGTTGAGAGGTTTTCCGTTTCGGCAAGTTCAAAAAGCGATTCCGTACCGACACCAGTGAGCAGAATTATCGCGTCGAACTGTTCGGCAATCAGATCGCGAATTGCCTGAATTCCAGCCGAGTTCTGAGCAAGTGGTATCTCGCGCATCGAAGGAGCGGAAGTCGGGATGCCACCACACCGTTCGATCAGTGCAGACATTTCCTGGGCACGACGGCTTTCGAAAGAGCAGAGTTGAAATGTGGGGAGGGGAGATCCTGAGGACATACCGGGAATGTCTCCGTTGTGCTGAGTCCAGCCCTGTACGGTACTGTGAAGAAGTTTCAGAGGATAGCAGCTGTTTTCGCTGTGGCCACGAACAGCGCCGTGCGGGTTTGCAGAATTCAGGGCGGAAACGAGGCGTCGGAAGTTTCTGGTACTCAAAGCCGGTTTTGCCCGTGTCGCTGCCTATAATGTCACGAGGTAGCGAAGCGGGGAAGAAGTATGAGGGAAAGCGGCACAACATGACAGAATCTGATCCATCGGGGGCTCGCGGACAAGGGGGAATCGTTCATACGTACCAGCAGTACGATCCGATGCGGTTGCCCTCCCCTCGTGCAGAAAATCCGGACCTGGTTTCTCCGGTTTTCGATCACATGCTGACCTGGGGTTCGATGCGTGAACTGAGCGAAGAGGAACTGGCGAAGGCAATCCGCCTGAGCCCGGATCAGTTCGCAGGGATGGGGCCCAGCCTCGATGCTCTCATCGAAATGCTCAAAAAGCGGCGAGAAAAAATTCTCAGCACCTGGGAGACGCGGACCGTCGAGAAGAAAGCTGGACAACGATTTTCAGAGGGTGCTCGGCGGGCTTCTCCGCCGGGGCAGTTTGCGAAGAGCTTCTGGCGAGCGATTAAGAGTGAGCAGATCTATCAACTGGAGGATCTGTGGTATCGAGCTGAACGCAGAAGTCCGGAGTTTGCATCCCGGCTGCCGGGGCTGATTGAGTTATTGGGGGACAAGTACCGTGTAGACATGCTGGCGGCGAATTACGCATTCACGGGCAGCAAGTCGATGTCGGTTCCGAAGGCGATTGAGATTCTGGAAGAGCTGCAGCAGATTGATGAACTGCTGAAACAGCTGGAAGAGGCTCAGGAAACCGCACAACTGGCCATCATTGACCTCGATCAGCTCAGCGAATTCACGGACCCCCAGTCGGTTGAGGACCTGCGGGGATTCCAGGAACAGGTCCAGGAGTATTTGAAGAATCTGATGGAGGGCCAGGGGTTGGCGGATCAGCGGGGACGCGTGCAGCTGACGTCAAAGGCTTACAAGGTTTTCCAGGGGCGTCTCCTGGAACGGATTTTCAGCGATTTGCAGGCGTCGCGATCGGGGAGGCATCAACATGCCATTGAGGGAGAAGGCGTGACCGAGCTTCCGCAGACTCGTCCATGGCAGTTTGGTGACTCAATCACTGAGATGGATATTCCCACCACGATGATTAACGCGATGCTGCGTCAGGGAAGTGAGCGACCATTACGACTGCGGTCCGACGACATAGAAATTCATCGCACAAAGAACAATCCCCGGTGTGCCACCGTGGTGCTGATGGATATGAGCGGGTCAATGCGGTACGACGGTCAGTACGTGAATGTCAAGCGGATGGCACTGGCACTGCAGGGGCTGATTACCACAGAGTATCCGGGGGATTTCCTGCAGTTCGTGGAGCTGTTCAGCTTTGCCAAACGTGTCGCTCCCGGAGACTTGATTTCGCTGATGCCAAAGATTCCGACGATCACCGATCCGGTGGTACGGCTGCGTGCCGACATGAGCCGGGAGGATCTTCCGGAGTCGGCAGTGCCGCCGCATTTCACCAACATTCAGCACGGGTTGCTGCAGGCCCGGCAAATGCTGTCCGTGCAGGATTCTCCCAACCGGCAGGTGATCCTGATTACGGACGGTTTGCCCACAGCTCACTTTGAGGACCATCTGTTGTATCTGTTGTATCCCCCCGATCCGCAGACTGAACATGCGACAATGCGAGAGGGACTGCTCTGCAATCAGCAGGGGATCACGATTAACATCTTCCTGCTGCCCAGCTGGTCACAGTCGCGGGAGGACGTTCAGTTTGCTCATCGCCTTGCCGAGAGTACAGGCGGACGCGTGTTCTTCACAGCCGGCAAAGACCTTGATCGCTTCGTTGTCTGGGATTATGTAAGTCACCGACGGGAGATCATTGGCTAAGGGCCGAAGAACCGCCTGCAGGTCGCGTCTGCATCTCAGCTGCCGGATTCCATTGAACTGTTCATCCAGTCTGACGGGGGATCCGGTTGTTGCCAGACACTCATCCCGCCGTCGACCAGCAGCATCTGACCGTGGATATGTTCCGCCGCATCGCTGAGCAGGAACACCGCAGCACCACCGCAGACATCCGCATTTGGGACTTCGCCCGATGGAGTATGCAGCTGCATCCATCGCATGACACGAGGGTCCTGAAGAGCCGGCTCTGTGAGTGGAGTGCGAAACAGGCCGGGTGCCATTCCATTGATGCGAATCCCCATGGGGGCGAGTGTGACACACAATGAACGCAGCATTCCCTCAATGGCAGCCTTGGAGGTGTCATAGGCAACATGGACCGGTTCGGCGAGGCGCCCGTTAATGGAGCCGGTCATCAGGATACGGCCGCGGATCTGATTTTCCCGCCAGTGTTGCACGAATCGCTGAATCATGACCCAGTGGGAGTACACGTTCAGTTTCATCGTCTTATCGAAGATTTCGAACGGTTCTTCCGGAAAGGGCGTATCGATAAAGGTGCCGGCGTTGCAAACCAGAAGATCGATTTGCGGGTTGTGATGAATGGCCGCATCCGCCACGGCCAGGGGCCCGTCCGGCATCGGCTCTGCCAGATCTCCGGTGATCAGCGTGGCCGGGTTGCCATCGGTTTCGCATCGCAACGTTGCATCGATTGCTGACTGATCGCGGATGAGTCCGTGCAGCAGCACCTGTGCGCCGGCCTGATGCAGAGCAGCAGCGATTTCCAGCCCGACGCCCTGGGTGCTGCCGGTGATCAGTGCTGCATGTCCGGAAAGGTCTGACATGATGAGGATCTCCGTTGCTGCTGCGTATTGCAGGGGTGAATCAGAGCCCTGCCCTGAGTGGTCGCAAATGGCGACCGAAGTGATCACGCAGAACTTCGGCATAGGTTTCCGGATGTGTGGTCAGCACGTCACGAACAGCCGGGCCGAATTCCGTATGTGTCAGCGTTGAGCCGAATGTGCAGTGCAGAATTTGACGGCCGGGTTTGGTGAAGCCGATGCCTTCGGGGACATCTTCCCAGCACTCAAGGTATTCCTGCTCCAGTACTCTGGCGGAGCTGATTTGAGTTGGGTCGGGTGTGCCAGCGACCGTGGCATGAACATGGTAGGTTGCTTTGTCCGTGTCGTATCGCCCGCGTGCGAATTCGATAATTGCACGGAACAGCGATTCGTCATGACGGGCGACCACACGCAGGGCTTCGAGGTAACTTGTTCCGGCAGTCTTTACGTGAAACAGTCCGGCAGTGGCTTTGCTGAGGAGAGAATACATCGAGATCTTATCAGACCCGGAGTGGAGGCTGATCTTGTACGGGCCAGCCAGCTTTGCGACTTCGGCATGATCTGCGAGCGAGCTTTCAAGAGCGTTGAGATCGCCGATGAAGTCGACACCTTTTTCGAAATCGCCGATAAAGCGAGGCGCGAGGCTGACAAGTTTCATTCCGGCACCAAGGCACTGCTCCGCAATAATCAGATGCTCGGCGAGCGTTGTCGGCTGATCTGTTTCATCCACGGACAATTCGATTTCAAAGTCTCTCCCAATTTCTTCGTGGCGTCGCCTGATGTATTCTGCCAGTGCCACAGCATGGCGGATCGCCGCGCCATATTTCACGGCGGCTCGCATACACGCTTCTGCATCCAGAGTGATCGTGGTTCCCGACGAGAGTGTCACGGAGCGTCCAAGACTGCTGTCATACCAGTCAATCTGGTCACGAATGGCAGCGAATTTTTCCTGCAGAGTCTGCTCGTCGTAGTTGTCGGTCTGCTGGTCAACGAATCCGGAAGGATCGATGGTGAAAAAAGTGAAGCCCGCCGCAATCGTGACATCCACATCGGCTTCGGTCTTGAGGTGATCTGCATCGGCACCGATCTCTCCGCTCCAGCCTGCAGCGGCAGCGCCCTGCATTGCATCCTGCATCACCTCAACAGCAGTTCGATTCGTGCGGGCCATTTCACGAATTGACTGCTGCGGAAAGATTGCTTCGATCCCCGCTCCATCCTGAAGCATCGCACGAACGTGCCCGGGAGTCGCAAGACCAATACGGTCACCAAAACCAAAACTGGGTTTAAGCCCCAGCAAAACGCAGGATTGAGCAGACACGAAAATAGCTTTCCAGCAGGAGTAACGCAGGCTGAGAGATTCTCAGCGGAAAAGTGTGATGAATCCAGGAGAGGTCGTGTAATCGGACGAGCATCCGTGCATGAAAACCTTAGCAAATCACGACGCTGTCCTGGAGGCTGTGACAGAGCGTTCAGCGGATCCGCTGTGCCGACTTTGTTGAGTCGCATCCAGAATGGAAGTGATGGCTGCCAGCGCTCACCGGACCGGTTCCAGCCCAAGTTGTCTGCGAATCATACCGATTTGGCCAGCGTGAATCATTTCGTGATGCGAGCAAAACAACAGACAGCCGAGTTTGGTTGGAATGGCCGCATAAGGAGGATCAACCTGCTCCGCCAGCACGTCGTCGGAGTAGTTGGGCATTTCCAGATTTGCCTGTTCATTGACCCGTTCGAAAACGGCTCGGATTTCTGCGACGGATGGATTCCTCGACGGATCAGGATTTGGAGTCGTTCCTCGGCTGTATTTCTTGCGGAATGAGGAAGACATCAAATCAAGATCGGCTTCCTCGCGTCCACGAATCCGGAACAGGCAAAGACCGTACTGAGCCATGGCAAGGTGCCCTACCTGCCACGCGATATTGGTATGTCCACTGGCAGGGATTGTGAGCCAGTGATCAGCCGGTGTCTGGTCCAGCAATGTCATCGTGTACTCTCGCGAGAAACGAATTTGATCAATTGCTAACTGAAGGGACGTCATGGGATCTCCGAATTAGTCCGGGGTAAGGTTGGATTTGTCATCAGGCACGGCCACGAAATGATTGACGGTCTCCGGATTAGGAGCTTTTCGCAACTGGGCCGGTTTTCCAGAACGAAGGGCGTTCTTCACCGCCTGGATTCAGAAGGAGTACGAAGGTCAGCAGTGTCGGGGAAAGTCGAAAAACTCCGCGGTGTGCTGTGCCGTTCTGCAGGCTTGCTGGTGATTTTTCACATCCAGTGTTTCATCTTCGAAACACTTAGCAACACCCGGCAGCCCTGCCTTCAATCTTTGCCGTTCGATGTGGCCTGATTCTGCAGACTGTGAGGCATGTTGCAAAGGGTCAACAGGACATGTGGAGAGAAATTGTTCACAACGTTTGGCAATCTGCAGGTTCTGTTCAGAATGCTGTTCAACACGTGCAAGTGCGACCACCACGCTTGGTTGATCTGATCTGAAATCCGCTATGGGAAGAGTGAGCGATGTTTCGAAGTTTCTGTCTTGTGACGTTGATGGCTGCATCAATCAGTCAGGCTCGCGGCGAATTCATCAATGGGTCGATTGATTTCATCATCAATCAGAAATCACCTGTCGGATCGATTTCAGACGCAATCATGTTTGCCGATTTGGAGTCGGGGACAGGAAGCGGTGGATTCGCAACGTTCGAAAGCGGAGTGCCGTGGGGGAATTTTACGATCAATGCTCACGATTCAAGTTCCCAGCCACTGCTGATTACGACGGAAGGCTTTGGAACATTTTCGGGGGCAGTCACCAGCGATCAACTGATTCCAGTGGGCGGCTCGATATTTCGAAACATTCTGGTGGAAGGAATTTTTTCTCCCGGAAATCACTCATTCTTCGACACCTTCTCGGGCACCTACGCGGCTTCAATTTCTCTGCCTCTGTCCAGTACCGGGGATGCAATTGCCGGCTCGTCGATGGCTTTCAGCGTGTATCAGGCAGTGCCCGAGCCATCTGGAGTCGTTGCGATTGCCGCGCTCGCCATGTTCTTTGGAGGGCGGCGATTGTACCGAAAGTCAGATCGCGGGGATTTGCAGGTTGAAGAGACGCCAGTCTGATCACTGAGACCCGTCCAGTATTTGAATCGGTACTGATCACTGTGAATCGATCCCTGTGATCAGGCGGCCGAGTCACTGAAGGAAATGTGACAGGCCGTCAACACGAACAGCCTCCTGATTGAGCAGCGGCTCTCCGTAGGCTTTCCCGATTGCCCAACCCCAATAGCGAGCGCGATCGCGGATATCATCCACGACGGTTGGAAAAGAGGGCTCTCGTCCGGCGACCAACTGACTTTGATAAGCCTGCACCGAATTCATTTTGCTTTCGATTTCGTCAGAGATATCAACGACGATTGACGCCTCCGGCTGGATCCTCAGGTGAATACTGAGGTAGTGGAGCATTGCCGGCGGCCACCAGGGTTCACCATCAAGGTCTGATCTGCTGAGCTTGGACCAGAAACGAGCATCGCTGCAGAGGGCGCTGGCAGCCACATGGTCCGGATGGACATCCTGCCAGTATGGTGCAAGGATCATCCGTGGACGCGTGGCACGGAAAACCTCTGCGAGAGCACGACGATTGTCCAGACTCGCCTCGAGTGACCGATTAGGCAGGCCGAGATTCCGGCGCCAGGTCAGGCCAAGGGCCTGCGACGCTGTTTCTGTTTCCCGAATTCGAATCTTTGGGGAACCATGCGGTGTGGGTTCGCCGCTGGTCAAATCCAGCACGCCCACGCGCAGATTCTGCCGAATCGACCGCGCGATCGTACCACCTACGCTGATTTCTGCATCGTCTGGATGAGTGGCTACCACAAGAATATCAAGAGTCGTCATAGGAGCAGGTTCCGGGAATTGTGGTGACAGTTACAGTCCGGTCGTCTGTCAGATTGGTCCCTGCCGGTCCGCAGCAGGTTTGGTGGACGTTGTGACCACCTGCAGGTACCGAGTTTATCCAGCGTGGAGAGTTTCGCATGCGACGGTCCGCATTTCCCGTGATATTTCTTTTGCTGAGTACTGGAGCAACGGGGTGTAATCTGGTGCAGTCACCGGTGTCAGCCACACGGCAAATGATGGGGATGTTTCGAGCAAATCCGTCCGACTGGACAGACAGTTCCACTGAAGATGACGGCGAGTGGGACTTTGTCGGAGACGAAGGGCGTGCCGAGTATGCGCGCGAGCAGGATCCGGATCCATGGTTTGGGCGGTTCATTATTTCGGACAAGGCTCGTTCCATTGAACGTAATCTGGGCATCGACTACTGAGCCAGATTTGCTGCTGAGACCTGAATCCAACGCCTGAACGCTGTGGATTCTTCCGTCTGTTTGCCCTGCGTTGTTCCCGTTTTATGCACGTCGTTTGCCATGCCCTGCCCCTCCGGATTGCTTTGCCTGAACAAGCCAGCCGGGCTGACATCCCGCGATGTGGTCAACAGAATCCAGCGTGTCCTTCGTCCCGCGAAAGTTGGACATGCCGGTACGCTTGATCCGCTTGCAACCGGTGTGCTGCTGGTCGCGGTCGGACCTGCGACAAAGCTCATTTCGCACCTGCAGAATACAGAGAAGATTTACCAGTCGACGTTCCTGCTGGGGCAGAGTAGCGACACTGACGATGTCACAGGAAGCGTGCAGCACCATGAGGTGCCAGCGATGCTGCCGACCCATGAGCAGATGCACTCGGCGTTGCTGCAGTTCACAGGGGAGATCAGGCAGCATCCGCCCGCATATTCTGCGGTACACATCAAGGGGCGGCGAGCCTATGACCTGGCCCGAAGCGGCAAGGCAGTCATTCCTGATGCGAAAACCGTCGTGATTCATGAAATTGAAGTGCTGCACTGGCAGTGGCCGGAACTGCAACTGAGAATTCGATGTGGATCAGGCACCTACATCCGATCCATTGCCCGTGATCTTGGGAATACACTTGGCTGCGGTGCACTGATGAGCCGACTGGAACGAACTGCGGTGGGGCCGTTTTCGATTGAGCAGTCCCTGTCGTGCGAGGAGCCCGATCGGGATTCACTGGTACAACAGTTGATTCCGGCAGTGCGGCTCATTCGCGGTTTGTCACGATACTGGTGTCGTCAGGAAGACCTTGAGCACCTTCGCTGCGGGCGCAGATTTATCGCCGGCACCGACCGGCTGGAAATCGTGGAATCCGCCGGAGCAATCGCGGTCCTGTCACCGGATCAGCAGCATCTGCTTGCACTTGCGGAACTGCGGGATGACGGACTGCTGCAACCTCGGACCGTGTTTCAGCAGGCGATTGACGGGGTTTGTAATCAGCCCGCCGATTCGCAGTAATCGCTCATTGAACTGCAAAGGGATTAGAGAATCCCCCACGTCTCAAAGGCCTCTGTCGCTGACATGCCATTGCGGATGGCATCGCGGACCTGGTTTTCTGCATGAGCTTTGATCCAGGCGTCGCGGACAACCTGCGTTTCAACCTGTTGAGGGACGATCACAACACCGTCTTCATCCGCTGCAATCAGGTCACCGGGATTGCAGGTGACACCGTCGAGTTCCACGGCAACGTTGAGATCAATCACGCGCTGCCGATCACGGCTGTCGTAGGGTGAAACACCACGCGCAAAAACCGGGAATTCCATTTCCCGCATTTTGGCCAGATCGCGGACAGCGCCGTCAACAATCACGCCGATGCAGCCCGCATTTCGCGAGGCAGTCGTGAGCAGTTCTCCCCAGATTCCGGAGCGGACGGAACCACCTGCGCTGCAAACAAGCACATCATCAGGCTGGCAGCTGTCCACAGCCTGCAGTTCCAGTGAATACGGCTCCGGGTCAATGTGCGCCATGTCAGCCCAGAGAGTGGTTTTGCAGCGACCGAGCAGCAGCCGTCCGGGTGTGGTCAGTGGCTGAAGCGGAATTCGCGGGGACTGGTTCCGGAAACCTGCTGCATCCAGAGCGTCGCACAGCAGCGGAACACTGAGCACGTCACGCATCATGGCGAGGGTAATTGAGGCGGGGACATCTGCAGACATAAGAGGCATTCCGTCAGAAGCAGGAGTCAGCGTCTGTCAGCGGGAGACATATTCGCCCTGACAAACAAAACACAGGCCCGACTGGATGAGTCGAGCCTGCGGGATGTGGTTGGAAACAGCGGAGCCTGAAGCAGGCTCAGATGTAACGATTGATAATGTTCTCCAGCATTTCCTGCCGACCGCTGCTGTTGGGGGCAGCATCACCTTTCTCCAGCATATAGGCTTCCAGCTCGGCGAAGCCTACTGAGCCACTCTCGATCTGCTGACCGATTCCGGAGTCGTAGCTGCTGTAACGCTGGTTGACGAAGTCCGTCAGGATGCCGTCGGCTCGGATCGCCGCGGCAATACGCAATCCCCGAGCGAACGCATCCATTCCACCGATGTGGGCGTGGAAGAGATCGATCGGGTCAATACTTTCGCGGCGAACCTTGGCGTCGAAGTTAGTTCCGCCGGGCTGCAGTCCGCCCTGTTTCATGATGACCAGCATGATCTGTGAGCAAAGGTAGATGTCGGTCGGGAACTGATCCGTATCCCAGCCAAGCAGTAAGTCACCGGTGTTGGCATCAATACTCCCCAATGCTCCCTGGATCGAGGCATATTCAAGCTCATGCATCATGGAATGCCCCGCCAGTGTGGCGTGGTTGGTTTCGATATTGAGTTTCACTACACCCTCGAGGTCGTACTGCCGGATGAAGTTCAGACAAGCGGCGGCGTCAAAGTCGTACTGGTGCTTGGTGGGTTCCTTGGGCTTGGGCTCAAACAGGAACTGGCCACCAAAGCCAATGGACCGGGCATAGTCCTTAGCCATGTGCATGAATGCGGCAAGGTGATCCAGCTCGCGTTTCATGTTGGTGTTGTAGGAGCACATGTAGCCTTCCCGGCCTCCCCAGAAGACATAGTTTTCGCCGCCGAGTTCATGAGTAACTTCGATGGCTTTCTTTACCTGGGCAGCTGCGAATGCAAACACGTCGGCATTCGGGCTGGTTGCGGCGCCGTGCATGAAACGCGGGTTGGTGAAGAGGTTGGCGGTTCCCCAGAGCAGGCGAATTCCCGTTGCGTCCTGCGCTTCTTTCAGGCGTGCGACGATGGCATCCAGATTTCGATTGGTCTCGGCGAGGGATGATCCTTCCGGGGCGACATCGCGGTCGTGGAAGCAGTAGAACGGTGCTCCCAGTTTCGTCATGAATTCAAAGGCCACGTCAACACGCTTCAGTGCGTTATCAACGGAGTTGGTTCCGTCATCCCACGGACGCTGCAGTGTTGCAGCTCCGAAAGGATCGGTGCCATCACATCGAAACGTGTGCCAGTAGCAGACCGCAAACCGCAACCAATCCTTCATGGTGCGGCCTTCGATCACTTCGTCCGGATTGTAATGGCGAAATGCCAACGGGTTGTTGGATTGAGGACCTTCGTAGCCAATCCGGCCAACTTCTGGGAAAAACTCGGACATCTCATGTTCTTTCAGACACTTGTGGGAAATTCGTTGAGGAAATGGCCGTCACCGGACTGACAAAATAATCGTGCAGCGGTGAGCCGAGCAGAGTGCTTCGCAAATTCACGAGTATGAGCACAGAGCAGGCGTGCGAACATCAGTCGGGGGCTGGTTGTGGCCGTGATTCGTCCTGTTCGATCAGCACCTGATCTGCGCTCATCCGATTTTCGGTAAGCGGGATTGCTGTCATCGCTGCCAAACCAGCCAGATTGGTTGCGGAGTGTACACAGAGGAAAAACCGGAGTGAAGCAACCCGAAATCTCGCGGCGAAAAATTGGATGAGCGAGCCGAAAAAAAGGGGTTATCGAGGAATTTTACTGCAACAGGGAATTCCCGCGGGAAAAACATCAGCGGTCATTTCTTTTCCGCATCTGAATCAGTCATAGTTCAACGACACGGTTGGCGGCGAACTGTCCGCATGTGTCCGCATGGCAAGGTTGCGACCGCGGTTGCGAGCGCGTTGACGGTGTTTCTTTTGTTGAGGTGAGCGTTGCCTCAGATTCTTTTGAACGAATTCCTGCTGGCAAACTGACAGGAAGTTTGCGATCAGGATTGTTTCAGGAAAACGACATGAACTTTTGTACTCGCTGGCTTGTCGCTGCCATGGCGATCAGTGTCTCTGTGCAGGTTTCAGCTCAGGATGAAGGTGCACCGGGGAAACTCGACACTGCGAAAGCCAAAGCCAGCTACGGCATTGGTTACAACATTGGGGCCAGCATCAAACGCGAGGGACTGGATTTGGATGTGAAAATCCTTGCCGCGGCGATTGCCGATGCACTGGCTGGTAAGGATGCGGCGCTTGCGCCTGCTGTGGTTCAGGCCGCGATCGACGAACTTGCGAAGGAAAAGTCAGCGAAGAAACTCAAAGACAATGCTGAGTGGCTGGCAGCCAATGCAAAGAAAGAGGGCGTGAAGGTTACCAAGTCCGGATTGCAGTATCTGGTGATCAAAGAGGGAACCGGAGCAACTCCGACCACCGAAAGCCGGGTGGAGACTCACTATCGCGGCAAGCTTCTCGACGGGACGGTCTTCGACGGTTCCTACGACGGCGACGAGCCTGCCGAATCTGACCAGACGATTTCCTTCGGTGTCACCCAGGTAATTCGAGGCTGGACTGAAGCCCTGCAGCTGATGAAGACAGGTGCTCATTATCGGTTGTTCATTCCCAGTGAGCTGGCTTATGGCGAGCGTGGCAGCGGACGTGCAATTGGTCCCAACGAGGTCTTGATTTTTGAGATCTATCTGGTGGGAATCGAAAAATGAGCTGTCATTGCTGACGGCGCAGAATTCAACGGCCCGGTGGCATTTGTCACCGGGTTTTTTTTTGCCGGGGAGGAATGTCTGGATCGCGATGAAGGTCGCAGCACCGGGGAAAACCTGTCATGATCTCTGCAGCAGGTCTGTCGGTGATCAGTCACAATGACGGTGGAATCCGGCCGGCTGATTTTGCTCATTCAAGCGGATGAGTTTTCCGAGGCGGCGGTCTTCACAAGTGGAGGGAGCGGAAATGTCTGTGGCTGAAAGTGGCGTGGTGGCAACCCCGGAAGTTCGGCAAACGGGGATTCTGATTGGGGATGAGTTCCGCAGTGCGGTGAGTGGGAGAACGTTCGCAACGGTGAATCCAGCGACAGAGGCTGTGATTTGTGATGTTGCTGAGGGCGATGCGGAGGACATCGATCTCGCTGTTCGGGCGGCTCGCGAAGCCTTCGACCATGGTCCGTGGTCCCGTATGGATGCACGTGATCGCGGACAGTTGCTGGTGAAACTGGCAGACCTGCTGGAGGCGAATTTTGATGAACTGTCTGCGCTGGAAACGCTGGACAACGGAAAGCCAATTGCCGATGCTCGCGCGGCTGATTTGCCGCTGGTGATTGACTGTTTGAGATACTACGGCGGCTGGGCTGACAAGATTCAGGGCCACACGATCCCAATTCGCGGTGATAATTTTTGCTACACGCGGCGTGAGCCGGTCGGAGTTTGCGGTCAGATTATCCCGTGGAATTTTCCGATGCTGATGGTGGCGTGGAAATGGGGGCCTGCCCTGGCCGCGGGCAACACCATCGTTATGAAGCCGGCCGAGCAGACTCCTTTAACCTGCCTGCGGATGGCAGAACTGGCTCTGGAAGCGGGGTTCCCGCCTGGTGTGATCAATGTGGTGCCCGGTTATGGTCCCACGGCCGGGGCTGCTCTGGTACGGCATCCGCTGGTCGACAAGATTGCTTTTACAGGTGAGGGAACCACGGCGCAGATTATCATGGCGGAGGCCGCGAAGACGCTGAAACGGGTGACGTTTGAGCTTGGTGGCAAGAGTCCGAACATTGTGTTTGCTGATGCAGACCTGGACGCCGCCGTGGCCGGAGCGGAATTTGGGCTTTTCTTTAATCAGGGACAGTGCTGCTGTGCCGGCAGCCGACTTTTTGTCGAAGAGTCGGTGCACGATCAATTTGTAGAAAAGGTCGTCGCGGCAGCAAAGCAGCGACGACTGGGGAATCCGTTTGATCAGTCCACCAGTCAGGGACCTCAGGTGGATCAGGCACAGTTTGATAAGATTCTTTCCTACATTGATCGGGGAACCGAACAGGGGGCCAGTTGTCTGACTGGTGGTACACGACACGGAGACACCGGTTATTACGTAGAGCCCACCGTCTTTACTGAAGTCCAGGATGACATGGACATCGCTCGCGAAGAGATCTTCGGTCCGGTGATGAGCATCCTGAAGTTCAGGGACGAAGCTGAAGTCCTGCAGCGTGCCAATAACACGAACTACGGTCTGGCTGCTGCAGTCTGGACCGGGGATGTGGGACGCGCTCACCGTCTGGCTCATGACCTGCGTGCCGGAACCGTCTGGATCAACTGCTATGATGTTTTTGATGCCGCCGCACCATTTGGCGGTTTCAAGATGAGCGGTTTGGGACGCGAGCTTGGCGAAGCCGGTTTGCAGGCTTACACAGAGCTGAAAACAGTGACGATGCCGCTCGGTCGTTCCTGAGTTTCAGAGTCGCGATTTTCGACACGACGCCGTAATGCTCCGAAGAGGTCAGGTTGAATCAGCCTGATCTCTTTGGGGGAACTGGCCGTGGGTTGTCTGTGTGACCTGCGGCCTTGATCGTGGTTGAATGCGATTCAGGACAGTTCCGCTGAATCCTCGGAGCTGACTCCGAAGTAGTTCCGCAGAAATTCACGGCGGTTGTCGCTGTGGATGTACTGGACGAGCGCGTAGAGTCGTTTTTGATCGTTCAGCAGTCTGGATGAACGGACTTCCTGGTCCGCCAGTGGTTCCGGGAGCGGTCCATTGAGTTCCAGCGCGTCAAGGCAGTGTTCGTCGTCAATGGTGCCGTAACGTTGCAGCAGTGATAGCACCGTTTCAATTCGGCGGTCATGCCGATTCCGATCACAAAGACGTTCCCGCAGCCAGTCGATTCCAAAAGCTCGCACTTGTTCCGTGCTGTGAGTCAGCAGGTGCCATGCCCGCTGAAAAAATTCCGCGTCGGGGTTGGACCAGCGAATGAACTCCATCTGTGTATTGAGATCTCGTTCGTCGTACAGCAGCACACATTCGGACGGGAGCCCGTCTCGCCCTGCTCTGCCGATTTCCTGATAGAGTGATTCGAGCGACCCGGGGACATCGGCATGAACGACGA
>JAFMMM010000017.1:21625-30631 GCA_017859815.1 Planctomycetota bacterium
CGAATATTTTCGCGGTCAACACCCATTCCGAAAGCGTTTGTTGCGAGGGCCAGTCGGGCTTCTCCCTGCATGAACTGGTCCTGCACCGCTCGACGAACGGTGCGTTCGAGGTCACCGTGGTAACACACATGGGGAAGTCGAGCTTTGTGCAGGCGTTCGCTGAATTCCTCAAGTGTCCGGATGAGTGTGAAGTAGACAATTCCGCAGCCTTCGGGCTGCTGCAGCCAGCGGCGAATGATCTTCTCCATTGCCTCCTGCTTCTCGTCAGCGTCCCAGACATTGTCCACACGCAATTCCAGATTGGGGCGATCGATGCCCTCATGAAAAGTGTGTATGTCGTCGGCCTGCAGGTTGAGTTGCCGAACAATGTCTTCCTGCACATCGGGGGTCGCGGTCGCCGTGAGTGCGATCGTGACGGGGTTGCCCAGAAATTCCCGGATTTCTCCAAGGCGTGAGTAGTCCGGCCGGAAATCATGTCCCCATTCACTGATGCAGTGGGCTTCGTCCACGGCCAGCAGGGGCACGTTTCGCTTGCTGATATACTCGCGAAATTCGGCCTTGCGAAAGCGTTCCGGCGTGACGTAGAGGATGCTGTATTTCTTCTCAACAATATTCTTGCAGCGTTTTTCACGTTCCCTGCGAGTGAGTGAGGAATTGATAAACGTTGCATCGATTCCACGTTTCACCAGTCCATCCACCTGGTCCTTCATAAGTGCGATCAGTGGGGAGATCACAAGGGTGAGTGGACTGCGATCAGATTCTTCGGCAGCGATTGCAAGTGCCGGGATCTGGAAGCAGAGGGACTTGCCACCGCCGGTTGGCATGATCAGTATGCTGTGACGGCCTTCCAGCGTTCTCCGGATGACGGGCCACTGGCATCCTCGAAATTCCGAGAAGCCGAAGTACTTGTCGAGACACTGACGGGCTGTCTGCTGATAGTCCATAAATCCATGTACCGGTTGCGAGTTCAGCAATTGGCGGGGGGAGAGGGGCGTCTGACACCATAGAGCGAAGATTGTGTGGCGGAGGCCCGCCTGCGCAACCTATCGTGGCAAAAAACGTTGGCGAGTGACAGAACGCCATCACCAACTTCCGGGATGAGAGAAGATTCGTTGAATCCCGGATGAGTAGACTCGGGAGGCTGTTATATTCGTTGGCGGCGAGGCTGATCGAATTGGAATCCGGAAAGTCAGGACGAATATCGAATGAGTCAGGAACTGTTTGCGGCTGTGGACAAGGCCGCGGAAGCTGGATTGTTGACAGGTGATTCTCCGCAGAATCTGAAATCATGGCTGCAGCGTGACGCGGTCAGTAATTATCGGCAGCGTCTGACGGATTTGATTCAGAAGAACGCCTGGGAGCAACTGGATGCGATGTTCTGGACTGCGATTCCATTTGGAACCGGCGGACGTCGTGGCCCTATGGGTGAAATGGGACCGGCTACGATCAACGATCGAACGATCGCTGAGTCGGCTCACGGGATGGCCGAATACCTGCGTGCTGCCGGGGTTGAATCCGGCGGCAGTGTGGTCATTGCTCACGACACACGAAACAACTCCGCAAAGTTTGCTCGAATTGCGGCAACCACGTTTGCCGCACACGGTCTGAAGGTTTGGCTGTTCGATTCGCATCGGGCCACCCCGGTTCTTTCCTTTGCTGTCCGGCAGCTGGGTTGCGATATCGGCGTGATGATTTCCGCTTCGCACAATCCCCCTGCAGACAATGGCTTCAAGGCGTACTGGACGAACGGGGGACAGGTGATTCCGCCCCACGATCGTGGCATTATTGAGCGTGTCGAGCAGGCGGAGGAGATTCCGTCGGCGGATTACGAGGAGTGTCTGGCGGACGGTCGGATCAGTGTTCCGGACAGCCGTCTGGACCGTGACTACGTGCAGCGAGTTGTCGCGCTGAGCGAGGTGCCGGCGCGCAGGATCAGTGCGATTTTTACTCCGTTGCACGGCGTTGGTGAATCATCGGTGTATGCCGTGATTCAGGCCGCCGGATTTGGCGAGGTTGAGATCTTTGAGCCACATCGCAGCGCTGACGGGGATTTTCCACGGGTGCCCCGGCATTTGCCAAACCCCGAGAATCTGGAAGTGTTTGATCCGGTGATGGAGTGGATCGCAGCGGAAAATCATGCTGCTGAGCTGATTCTGGCCTCTGATCCGGACGCTGATCGACTCGGAATTCAGGTGCGGGGGACAGATGGGAAGTTTCATTCGCTGAGTGGGAATCAGGTGGGGGCACTGATCACTGACTATCTTCTGCAGCGACGAAAGGAAACGGGGCGATTCTCGCCGGACGACTACGTGATTGAGACGCTGGTCACGACGCCGTTGACGAAAGCCGTTGCCGAGAGCCACGGGGCTCGGTGTTTCCATGAACTGCTGGTTGGCTTTAAATACATCGCCCAAACGATGGAAGAACATGGCACCGAGCATTTTGTGTTTGGCACCGAAGAGTCGATCGGTTTTCTTGCCGGTGACTACTGTCGCGACAAGGATGCATCGGTCTGTGCGCTCTACATCCTGGAGTTGGCAGCGTTGCTGAAGGAACAGGGACGAACACTGCTGGATGCGTTGGACGATCTGTATGCCCGCTGCGGATATCACTGCGAGGGTCAGAAGTCGATTTACTGCGAGGGTCCGGCTGGCAAGGGGAAAATTGACCGGCTGATGCAGACGCTGCGAGAAAACCCGCCTCGGGAACTGGCAGGTATCAAGCTGGTTGAGGTGGCCGACTATCGTGCTGGAGTTCGTACTGCACTTGACGGCAGTGATGCGACAGCACCCATCAGTGACCCGAGAGGAGATTTGCTGATTTTCAGTTCTGACTCGGAGTCACCAATTCGTTTGCAGATTGCCGGGCGTCCATCCGGCACAGAACCGAAGATCAAATTCTATTTCTTCTGTCAATCGGACGCTTCCAGTGATGGCTCAGAAGCCGCTCGGCAGGCGGGGGATCAGACCATGAAGAGATGCCAGCAGGCCTTAACAGAATGGGCCGAATCGCAGTTGCAATAATTCGTCGTCCTCAACGGCGTCGGCTTGTCCTGCAAAGCCTGCATTTCTGCTGCGAACGATGTTCTGAACGCATCCTGATTTGAACCGGAGGGCCCAGTGAAGTTACTGCCCCGGAAGCTGACTCCCGGTCCTGCCATGCTCTGCCTGGTGCTGGTCCTGCTGACGGCAGGTTTTTCGATCTGCCTCGATCGGTTCTTCACCTATGCGACCTTTCAGGTGGTGCTGAATCAATTGCCGGAGGTCACCTTCGTGGCCATCGGGATGACCTTCGTGCTGATTGCCGGAGGCATCGATTTGTCTGTTGGGGCTGTCATGGCGTTGTCGTCAGCATCACTGGGAGTCTTACTGGCTGGCCGGGACTGGCCCGTGTTGGCTGCAGTGCCTGCTGTACTGGCCGGTGGGCTTGTTCTGGGCAGTTTGAACGGTCTGGTCACGATTGGTTTTCGAATTCCCTCCTTCATCGTGACGCTGGGAATGATGCAGGTCGCACGAGGTCTGGCATTGCTGATGACAGGATCCCGGATGCAGTTCATTGGGAATCAGTTGGAACCGCTGGTCACATCTGTTCCCCGTCTCGGCGTTTCTCCGGCCTTTCTGTTGGCTGGATTTGCAGTCATCACCGGTCAGTTTGTTCTGAGCAGAACTGTGTTCGGCCGTTGGTGTATTGCTCTGGGAGCAAATCAGCGAGCGCTGCATCTGAGTGGCGTACGCACTGCTGTGCTCCGCGTGTGGGTGTTCACAATTTGTGGGGGGCTGGCTGCCGTCGCAGGACTGGTGGAGACGGCTCGACTGAGTACGGGAAATCCGGGGGGGGCCAGAGGGGTCGAGTTACTGGCAATCGCGGCTGCTGTGATTGGCGGGACCAGTTTGTCCGGCGGTCGCGGCTCAGTACTGCGAACTTTTCTGGGCGTCCTGATCATTGCCGTACTGCAGGCCGGGTTGTCTCACGCTGGAGCCGGCGAGGGAACACGTTCGCTGATCACGGGGCTGGTGACAGTTTCCGCTGTGGCGTTTGATCGCCTGCGGCAGCACCATGATGGTGACGAGGAGTCAGACTGACTCCAGCACCCGCAGAGCCTGATCTGCCGACACTCCGGTCACGATTTCGGTGTGGCCAATGCGACTGGGCAGCACAAATCGCAGTTCACGATTTTCTGTTTTCTTATCCAGCAGCATGCGATGCAGAATCTCGTCTTTGCGTGTTCGCAGATCTTCCGGAACAACGACGGGAAGATGAAGTTGTTGCAGCAGGTTCCGTTGTCGTTCGGTCTCGTTGGCTGAAATTCGGCCAAGTTGTTCTGCCAGTCGACTTGCGCAAATGATACCGATTGATACAGCTTCTCCATGCAGCAGTTGCCCATAACCAGCGAGAGCTTCGAAAGCGTGTCCGTAGGTGTGTCCGTAATTCAGAATCGCTCTTAGACCACTCGTTTCCTTTTCATCCTGCTGGACGACAACTGCTTTCAGGGTACAGCTGCGGGCGATGACCTGAGCAAGGAACCTGGGCTCACGCTGCAGAAGTTTTTCCGGCGCGGCTTCCAGGCGGTCGAAGAACTGATCGTCGAGGATAACCCCGTATTTGACAACTTCTGCCAGTCCGGCGAGGTATTCCCGTTCGGGGAGTGTTGCGAGAACGGCCTGATCGATCAGCACGCCTGCTGGCTGATGGAAAGCCCCAATCAGGTTCTTTCCCTGCGGGTGGTTAATTCCAGTCTTACCGCCAACAGAGCTGTCGACCATGGAGAGCAGTGTCGTAGGGATCTGAACCAGCCGTAGTCCGCGTGCATAGATTGCCGCCGCGAACCCGGCAAGATCGCCGATCACCCCACCTCCCAGTGCGATCACGATTGTCTTGCGATCGGCAGCCATCTCCACAAGGGTGTCACAGATTTTCTGGACTTCGGTCCAGCATTTGGACGGTTCGCCGGAGGCAACCGCGTGCGTGGTGACCTCGAATTCCGATGTTTGGAGTGAGTCCTGCAACGCGGGCAGATGACTGGACTGCAGAACCTGGTCTGTAACGATCAGTGCACGGAGTGGTTCCGGGCCGGCAAACGACTGCCAGTTGCGGATGATTGGCCCTGCATCGGTCAGGATGCCGTCACCGATTTCGATGCGGTAGCTGCGACTTCCCAGATCGACGGGAACAGTTTGCTGAATGTTGGGCAAGGTTGTCATGGGAATGAAACTCAATAAACCGGGGAGAACTGACGCAGACAGTATTGTGGAAGCCGACAGGATTGCATGATCGGGAAACGCACAGAGATCGACATGAGTGAGAGTGGTCGGGATACAGTTTCGGGCACACAAAGACTAGATTTGTGGTGCGGGAAGATCTGCAGCGAACCTGCCGATTCTTTGACATTCGGGCCGAAAACATCCGGGAAGAGCAGATCTGGCTCAGATTCGCTTTCCGGAACGATGTGCAGGTTCCGATGGAATTCTCTGGTACCAAATATCGGCAGGAAACGCATTCCCGCTGAACCTGTGGCTGGAAGACAACTGCCCGCCGTATACAGAAACTGCCGGAGCGAGAAAAATTCGAGGCTGAGGACCTGATGCATTATGCTGGCCAAACGAATCATTCCATGTCTTGATGTTCATGCCGGGCGTGTCGTGAAGGGAGTCAATTTTCTGAATCTTCGCGATGCCGGCGATCCGGTCGAAGTTGCGCACCGATATGAGCAGCAGGGCGCTGACGAACTGGTTTTCCTGGACATTACGGCGAGTCACGAGCAGCGTGACATCATTCTGGATGTCGTGTCGCGGACCTCGGAAGTTATCTTCATGCCGCTGACTGTTGGCGGTGGCATTCGCAACCTGGAAGACATCCGGCGTCTGCTCAATGCCGGCTGCGACAAAGTTTCGATCAATTCTGCGGCGGTGCGCGATCCTGATTTTGTACGGGAGGCTGCCCTTCGTTTTGGCAGCCAGTGCATCGTGGTGAATATCGATCCCAAACGCATTCAACGCGACGGTGAAGAGTTTTGGGATGTCCACATCAATGGAGGAAGAATCCCCACCGGACTCGAAGCAGTTGCGTGGGCTCAGGAGGTTGAGCGACTGGGAGCCGGAGAGATCGTCCTGACCTGTATGGACGCCGATGGGACCACAGCCGGCTATGACATTGAGATCACGCGTGCGGTTGCCGATGCTGTCTCAGTGCCGGTTGTTGCCAGCGGTGGAGCGGGAGGCCCGGAGCATTTGTATCAGGCCGTGACAGCCGGAAATGCCAGTGCCGCTTTGGCTGCCAGTATCTTCCACTACGGGACTTACACCATCGAGGAAACCAAGCAGTACCTGGCTGAACGAGGAGTACCGGTGCGGCTGGAGACAATGCCAGCTGACGGGTGAGATTGATCGTCTGTGTCAGCCTTGTTCTGCATCGTGCAGATCCGACGGTTCGGGAACTGCGATGAATGGCAACTCCCGAAAACGCTCGTTGTAATCAAGCCCATATCCCACGACGAATTCATCCGGGATTTGGAAGCCGAAGTAATCGGGTTGTGCCTGAGTTTGGTTGCGGGCGGGTTTCCACAGCAGGACGGCTGTGCGTATCGATGCCGGATCATGACGCAGCAGATGGTCGCTGAGCTTTTGCATCGTATGTCCGGTATCAAAAATGTCGTCCAGCAGCAGAATGTCACGACCACACAGTTGAGGCAGCAAACTGTCGTTGATGCTGAGTTCGCCGGGAGTCGTCCTTGTTCCCTGATAGCTGGAGGCTGAAACAAACGCAGTGTTCAAGGGCACTTCGATGGTACGCAGCAGGTCTGCCATCACCATGAGGCAGCCCGACAGAACGCCGACCACCGTCAGTGATGAGTTGCAATAGTCCTGCGAGATGGTTTCACCAAGCTGCTTGATTCGTGCTTCGATCTGTTGTTGGGTAATCAGGATTTTCATGTCGAGATGAAATTCAGGAGATCAGAACAGGTTGACTGATCCGGAAGAGAATCCGTCGTCAGTTTTGTTACAGACACCGCGGCCACGAACTGGTTTGGTTACGATACACGGGTCAGGGCTGCACAGATTGCGTGAGTCAACGAAGACAGCACGGTTATTCGGCAAAGAGCTCCCCGCATGGTACAGGAAAACCGCTTTATTGAAGAACTGCAGCGGCAGTTTGCTGTGACGAAGCCTGTCATCACCGGGATTGGTGACGATGGTGCTGTGATCGCTGCCACCGGCCAGGCAACGGTTGTGGTTACGGATTTGCTTCTGGACGGCACGCATTTCTCTCTGGATCAGACCGACCCCGCACTGATCGGGCGGAAAGCCATCGCGGTAAACCTCAGCGATCTGGCCGCGATGACCGCTCTTCCCACAGCGGCTTTCGTTTCGCTGGCACTGCCCAGGAATTTGCCCGAGGGAATGACGCACCAGCACCTGTTGCAGAGGCTCTACCAGGGAATTGGTCAGTTGAGTGATTGCTGGGGATTCACGGTTGCGGGTGGTGACACCAATCTGTGGGACGGAAAACTGGGGGTGAATGTCTGCCTGCTGGGATGTCCTCTCTCCGACCGCATCCCACTGCGTTCCGGTGGCTTACCCGGTGACCGACTGCTTGTTTCGGGATCCCTCGGAGGCAGCCTGAACAGCGGGCGTCACCTGAGTTTCGAGCCTCGCCTCGAACTGTCGAAGTGGCTGTCGGAGCACGCAGATGTGCATGCGATGATGGACATTTCCGACGGGTTGGCGACGGATCTGCCGCGATTGTTGCAGGCCAGCCAGTGTGGAGCACGAGTTGGAATCGCTCAGATTCCGATTCATACCGATGTGTGTCAGGCGCGATCTGAATGGGATCGGCAGCGTGCGGCGTTGTGTGATGGCGAAGATTTTGAATTGCTGCTGGCTGTTTCGGGCTCGGATGCCGAGCGTTTGTTGAGTGCCGAGCTGCCCTGCCCGTTGACGGAAATTGGTGAACTCACAGCAGGTCATGATCTGCTGTTTGTGCACCGCGACGGAACTCTGATAACGGAACCACTGCAGGGCTGGCAGCATGACCTGCCATCCGTACAGTGATCCGATGAACCAGTGGGACGGCGTTCAGCGGGCCAGCAAACGATGCCGGAACTTTGAGCAGCGCCGCCGGGATCAGTAGCGCAAATTGCTCGCACCGAATCCCTGCATGTCTTGAGCAGCTGCGTGATCCAGCGAGGTCTCAGATCAGCTCTTTCATGGGTTCGCGAACATCCACGAGGAACTGCGGGCGACCTGTTGGGTCATCGACGGTGGTATTCATCACATCGATGCCAAGATTGTGATACGCGGTTCCGATGATCTCCTGAACATTGACCGGGCGTGCAACAGCGTATTCGCCCAGTCTGTTCGTGGCCCCGATCGCCTGTCCGGTTCGCATGCCGCCACCGGCCATCAGTGCACAGCTGACCTGTGGCCAGTGGTCGCGTCCGGCCTTCGGATTAATTCGTGGCGTACGGCCAAATTCTCCCCAGCAGAGAATTGTCACGTCATCAAGCATCCCCCGCTCTTCGAGATCCAGAACGAGAGCACTGAGTGCCTGATCAAGTTTACCACCATGGTCACGAACCAGATCAAAATTTGCCCCATGGCTGTCCCACCGTCCATAAGACAGTGTGACCGATCGAACCCCTGCTTCGACAAGTCGTCTGGCGAGCAACAGGTGATCATTGCAGGTTGGGGCACCGTCGTACTGGTATTGATAGGGTTTCCCGGTGCCATAGCGGGCCTGAATTTCTTCTGGTTCTTTGGAGACATCCAGAGCTTCGGCAAGTTTGCTGGACGTCAACACACCGAAGGCGGCTTCCGTGAAGGCGTCTGCCCCTGAAAGTTGTCCGGTAACGTCGGCATTCCGTTTCAGCTGATCGAGGCTGGTCAGCAACGTTCGTCGATCTGCAAGTCTTTCCAGAGTGATCCCGTTGAGGGTCAGGTCGTCCATACCATTTCCGTTTGGCTGGAACGGCTGGTGGGCGGAACCGAGGAATCCTGGTGAACCGGGTTC
>JAFMMM010000232.1 GCA_017859815.1 Planctomycetota bacterium
GATCTAGACGCTCGGACACACGCACTTGAGGCCCCAAACCTGTATTCAGCGCCGGAAGTTTTCGCAACCCCGAAAAACCCATTCAATCGCCAACGTGTCAACCATCCACAGGTGTCCGAGGCGGTCGATCCACCAGGGCAACAGGATCCCGCAACCACCGTTGTACCAGCGTCGCCGAATTCCGGAGCCCCATCGGAAATTGTCACTGAGCCTGTGAAATAGGCTCAGCAGCGGCTTTTTCGCCCACGCTCCCTGAAAACCTCACGGCCATCACTGCAATCCGCGGCCTTTTCTCAGGGAACTGCGTGCCGCAATGAGGATCCAGCCCTACAATCGACGCAGGCAATTTGTGGCGAAGGGATGGGCGAAATGAGTGTGCTTACCAACTGGAAAACGGCCCTTGCGGGAGGCTGTGTGCTTGGCAGCCTGATCACTGCAGTCGCGGGCAGGAATTGGCTGCCGGTTACTTCCGGCGATGGAAACACCAAAATCACACCTCAGACGCCATCCAGCATCGATGTGCCAGTTGTGCATGCACTCGGCCGACTGGAGCCGTCCGGGCGAGTCCTGCAGATCACCCCGGAAGCTGGAAATGAAGGGGCAACTGTCCGGCAACTGCTGGTTGCCGAAGGGGACGATGTCGGACCGGGAGAGATTCTGGCTGTCCTTGGAAATCAGGCACAAAGACAAGCGAGCTGCATGGAAGCTGAAGCGGGAGTGCGGATGGCTGAGGCGGAACTTCTGCAACTTCAAGCCGGACCGAAAGCCGGAGACATCGAAGCTGCTGTCGCTGCTCTGAAGAAAGTAGCTCTTCAGATCGAGTTGGCCAGCAGTGAACTTGAGCGAGCGGAACTACTCTTCAGCCGGCAGGCGATCAGTATCGAGGAGTTGCAACTGATTCGTACACGCAACGAAAGTCTGCGGGCTGATGAAGTACGAGGGACCGCTCAGTTGGCCGCACTCAGAGAAATTCGCGCAGTCGATGTGGCAGTGCTGGAGAGAAAGATCAAGGTTGCAGAGGCAGCGCTGCAGGTTGCAGACGCCGTGGCTGAGACATCGACGGTACGAGCACCGCTGGCGGGGCGCGTTCTCCGCATCCACACTCAGTCCGGCGAGCGATTTAACGGCGGTGCAATTCTGGAACTTGGCGATGTTTCGAAAATGCATGCTGTCGCGGAGGTCTTTGAGGGTGATATCTCTCAAGTCTCTGAGGGCAGTACCGCTCGCGTTGTCATGGATGCTTCCGGTACGGAGCTACAGGGTACGGTGGTTCAGGTGGGACAGCTGGTCGCCAGAAAAGTCGTGCTCACAAATGACCCCGTCAGCGACACTGACGCTCGTGTTGTGGAAGTCAGGATCGCACTCACCGCAGCGTCATCAGCACTCGTTGAAGGCCTGTCAAACTCTCGCGTGGAAGTCTTTATCAACCCACGCTCTGACGAGATCCAGGAGATACCGTCATTGCCTCGAAATTCTTCTGCGACTGACAACAGGAAAAACGCAGATTCCGAGGAGCAGTCGGTAGGCTAATGAGCAGTCGGCAGGCTGGAAATCTCAGCGACCGTCGCGAAGCCGATCAGCGAGAAAGTTGTCCAACTCGGGGATCGCGTAAATCTTCTCAATCGTCTGATTGAAGTCATACTCAACGCGATGGAACTGAATCTCATCGCCGTCGAGAGTAACGTAAGAAGATCTCGGATCGTTGTTTCGGGGTTGTCCCACGGACCCTACATTCACCATGTATCTGCCGTCACCGAATCGATGGCGAAAGTCGATTTCTTCCGGAGCAAGAAACTCCATGGAATCGGTAAACACGCCCGGAATGTGCGTGTGCCCCTGAAAACAAACTCGGTCAATCAGCGCGAAGATCTTCTCCATCTTAACCTGATTGTAGATATCATCAGGGAAAACATACTCATTCAACGGGTTGCGAGCAGATCCATGCACAAACATCATTCGCCGTGAATCGTCTCTGTGACGCCGATTCAGTTCTCCCAGAAAATCCCAACGGCGTTCCGCTTTGGGACCGCGTCCCTTTTCAAGAACCGATCGCGTCCAGAAAATTGACCGTTCCGCAGCGGCATTAAAGCCTTCCGGGTCAAATAACGCCGCCTGATCGTGATTCCCCAACAGGCACAACTGCAGGTCCATCACAAGGTCCAAACACTCAGCCGGATTCGGTCCATAACCAACGACATCACCGAGACAGTAGATCTCGTCAATCCCTTTGTCTCGAATGTCGGCAAGCACAGCAGTCAATGCTTCCAGATTGCCGTGTATATCGCTGATCAGAGCTCTCAACACACGAATCCTTCGTCCAGGGGTAACCGACCATCCGCCGATGCGGAGTTATCAACATGTATCTTCGACAAATGGACAAAACCGGACCACCCGCCTCCATCACAAAACAGTGGATGATGCAGAATTTCCTCGCAAAACGCCGAACTTAGGGAAGAATGCGGGCACAAATCCCATCAACGACACCAATTTGCAGCTTTTTGGGCCCGTCAGTCATCGCGGACATCGGCCACAGGAATTCATAGTCTGCAATATCGAGCTTTCCGCAGTACGTCTAACAGGTCTGTTCCGGAGTGCGGTGGACGACCTAAACGAACTCAGTCCCCAGCATGATGCTGTTCAAGCCACTACCAATTCCCAGCAACGCCAGTTTCTCACCACTTACTCCGGGCCGCTCCCGCAATCCCATTGATAGAGCAACAGGCAGGGCCACTGCCCCCGTATTCCCCAGCACTTCCACTGTTGGAAAGTCAAGGCTGGGGTCAAGTTGCAGTTGCTGCATCAGAGCAGTGCGATGTTGACGCCCAACCTGATGCGTGAAGACTCGACTGATATCACAATTCTTCCAATCGAGGACTTCCCTGGTGTGCTCCCAAACGTCGCGAGCCAGTGAGATCCCCGCATGAAGAAGTGCCTCCGAGTCAGTTTCCATTCGGGGACGCGAGTCACCTGCACCTGACTCAACACCGCCGGCACACAATTTGTGAGCACTCGAGTCAGCCCGGAAACAGCCCCCCAACAACCGGTGACCGGTTCGGCTCAAACTTCGATCACACAGGACAATGGCAGCAGAAGCGGAACCGATGGTGAGTGAGGCAAACGCCGGCTTGATACTCTGCCGGGTCAGTTTTTGATCTGCGAGGAGTGAATCAATCGTTCCTTCCACCAGGTCTCGACCACTCTCTGTTCCTGTGATCACAGCTGCACGGATTCGTCCAAGCTCGATCATGTCAGCAGCGATCAGGACTCCATTGAGAAGACCGAGACAGGCATTACTCACATCGAAGACCAGACAATCCGACGGTAATCCACTTTCTGAGTGAACACCAGCGGCCGTGGCCGGTTCCATGCGGTCACGACAAACCGAACCATGGATCAACGCTCCAAAGTGCTCAACCGCCAGACCTGACTGCTCTACAGCCTGTTGAACCGCCTGCACGCTGAATTGTCCGGGCAGTGTTCCAGCCGGAAACCAGCGGCGTTCCCGAATCCCCGTCATCAGTTCGAGTCGCCCTTCCGGCAAGCCGAGCCGCTGGTATACAGGCGCCAGTTGCTGCTCAAGCTCCGCAGATGTGATTACCTGCTCGGGCAAAACGTGGGAAACGGATTCTATGCAAACGTTATTGTATCTCATGAATACTCAATTCGAGTGCGGCGACAGACCATCCGCCAGCAGAGTTGACGCTTCTACCTGTTTGCCAGTTCTTCGACAATGCGAGCCACAGACTGGCTGTCTTCGGCTGCTTTGACCATCGTGTTCCTGGCCACGATTCTGCCATCAAGTCCGATCACAAAAGTCCATCTCCGGGCTGTGACCGTCCGGGTCAGCAGTTCCTTCTCTCCACCGATCTCAACAGTGACGGTTTTCTTTCCTTTGCTGATCGGCACACCAAATGCCTCGGCAACCTTTCCTTCAGTATCGGCCAGTAATGTGAAATTCAGTTTGTGCGCTTTTCTGAACAGCTGGTGATTTGCCACCGAGTCACCGCTCACACCAACGACTTCGACACCCTTTCCCTGAAGTGAAGAGAGATCATCGCGAAATGCACACGCCTGCCTGGTACAACCCCCAGTCATGTCAGCGGGGTAGAAGTAAACAACAATGATCTTCTTCCCAACATGATCTGCAGAATTCCACAATGCCCCGGTTTCGTCGAGAACGCTGAATTCAGGCGCTCGATCACCAATCATGACTTCCCCGGCAACTGCCTGAGTGGCTCCAGCGCAACTTGCCGCAGCCACAACGAACATGACAGCGCCTGTCAGCCAAAGCGGGTCTTTCATCTTTGCGTCTTCCCTTCGAGAGAACGGCCAACACGCCTGTACGTGGACACGCCAATCCACAGAAGAAACGGGGGTGTTGATCAGAACTGTAATCACAATTGCCCATTCGACAAGCCTACTGTACTGCACCACTCGGCAATCTGAAGTGTGCCGAACGAGAACATTCCGAGACACGAGTTCTCGAAATATTTGCAGTGCACCCAACAAAGCAAAAAAAAACGACCGACAGTTTCCTGCCGATCGTTTGATCGATTATTCACGGACAGTGAATCACTTTCTGCCTTTGGTCTTCTTTACTGACTTCTTCACTGACTTCTTGGCAGCAGCCTTCTTGGGTGCAGCTTTCTTCACTGACTTCTTGGCAGCAGCCTTTTTGGGTGCAGCCTTCTTCACTGCCTTCTTCACTGACTTCTTGGCGGCAGCCTTCTTAGGAGCAGCCTTCTTTGCAGCCTTCTTAGGAGCAGCCTTCTTTGCTGACTTCTTAGGAGCAGCCTTCTTTGCTGACTTCTTGGTAGCAGCCTTCTTGACTACCTTCTTGGCAGCCTTTTTTGCAGCCTTCTTTGCCACAGTTCGTACCTCCATAAAAGTTGAACTGCAGTGGCGTCCTGCCTAAGCTTACCGGGCTCTGAAATTGTCAGGACCACCACCATCAAAACATCACATGTGGATGCTACTTCACAACCACAAAGATGCAGATTCCTTTTCTGACTGATGACCGTATCGAAGCCGCTGAGGGCGACCACACAACCACGTGCATCCAGCACATGAACAACAGAATCTGCTGTTGAGTTTGGAATCCTAGGTATTCGTCGAAATAACGCAATACCTGTCAGACCGTTTCACCCCTTGAAGTCAACTTTTTTTTTCAATTCCGACTCTTCGATGGATGCAATTCACATCCGTCGAAATGCCGGGACAAAACAATGCTTCAAATCACAAACTCAAATCTCGCGGATTACCGCACACAGCAATCTCCCGCAACCGGCATTGAAAAGACAGGCGTCTCACACGCTCCGAATTTTATCGAGCACGCTGTTCATGTATCGCAAACTCTCAACGGCAATGCGTTGAGCCCCCGGTGTGTAATCAAAGACTTCAACTGAGACCCACCCCTGATATTCCGTATCAAGGAGTGCACGCAGAATTGGCTCGAAGTCTGTCTCACCCATGCCGGGACCAAGAAGGTTTGTATCATTGACATGAAAGTGCCTGACCACATCCCGATAGCGATGAATCACTTCCGGCAGTGGATCGCATTCGGCTCCCAACATGGCCTTCACATCCTGATGCAACTGCAGATTCGGATGATCAACTTCTCGAATGAGCATCATGGCCTGCTCGCACGTGTTGATGAAGTTTGTCTCCCTCTCAGTCAATGGCTCAAAACACAACACTGTGGAGTGCTCTGCGAAAGTCGGTAACGCCTGACGGTATACATCGGCCGCAAACCCCATCGCCTCTTCCATTGAAACACCCGGCATCAGGTCCCGTTGCTGTGGCGAACCATGCACCATCACTGTTCCCCCGAGACGGTGGCAAATCCGGGAAAGAGAGCCGAGGTATTCAGCTGTTCGGCGGCGTATGTCAGCATCGGGGCTTGTCAGGTGCAGTCCTTCGGTTTTCGCCAGCAACCAGTGCAGCCCAATGATCGTCAGTCCAAACGAATCTGCAGTTTCACGCATCCGGTCAAGCTCGGCGTCCGTCACTATTTCCGGAGTCGTGCTGAGTGTGAATGGTGCCAATTCGATCCCGGTGTATCCGGCCTCAGCGATCAATCGACACTGCTCAGACCAGTCAATGTCTTCATATAGTTCCTGACAAATGGCAAACCGCATCTCAAGTCACCTCTCTCGGATCAAGATTCACTCACTGAAAGCAGCCATGGAGGGTGTGACGACCAGACCATTCCCGAACGGATAATCAGTGACTGTGGTCCTGACGGACAGGCAGGCATTCCTGTACCGGCAGACGGCCCGCATCACGATCAGCCGCAACACTCTCGGACGGTCTCCCCCAAACTTCGGTTGCAACCAGATGGTAGCGAAGACAGCAGTTTTGTCCTAACCACTCCGTTTTTCACAACGACGCAGAATTGTTGTAAGCGGTACAGATAAACCTGCACCCCGGGATTGAGGATGTAACCGGTTCGGCGATTCAAAGTCACTTTGACCGCAGGCCAAATCTGAACAAATCTCACAGAGAAGCACTCGTAGAGATTCATCCCTCACCTCCCACCTCTTTGAGGTCAATCGCCTTTGGAATTCACTATGGCGTCTCCCAGCCTCGAAAGAAAAACTCCGGCGTTCGACGAACTGCTGGATCGCGTCAACCTGATCCTCGCAGACGCCGCACCCACCAGCGAAGACAACTTCGTCGAGGATTTCATCCCGCGTTCTCCACGGTCGCTGCGGGAAGCACGCGTGAGTCCGGTCCTTCTTGAACGCATCATCTTTCGATTTCTTCTGCAATGCTCCACTTCAGCCGGACGTCAGATTGCTGCACAGGTTGCCCTGCCCTGGAGACTCATCGAACCGGTTTTACGGCAGTATCGTCACGACAAACTTCTGGAACTCACCGGAACATCTGCAGCGGGTGACCCCCAGTTTGCGTTGACCGCCGCTGGCCGCGACAGAGCCCGCCAATTCCAGAGTGAGTCGACATACTACGGTGCCGCTCCGGTGCAACTGGAGGATTACACTGCATCAGTACAGGCCCAGAGTCTCTGTCGAAGTCGTATCACGCGTGACGAACTAGTTCGCGCTTTTGAAGACATGGCGTTGTCTGACGCTGTACTCAACAGACTTGGACCAGCTGTCAATTCCGGGCGAGGAATGTTCCTGTACGGAGAATCCGGGAACGGCAAAACCTCGGTTGCCGAACGAATGGTTCGCGCATTCGATTCCGCAATCTGGATTCCCAAAGCCGTTGCCGTTGATGGCGACGTGATCCGTGTCTTCGATCCGGCAGTCCACACACTCGCGACGGCTGAATCCAGTGAATTCCAACTGCTTGATGCCGACGAAACCGACAGGAGATGGGTACGTATCCAGCGTCCAACCATCGTCGCTGGTGGCGAACTGACAATGGAAGAACTTGAAGTCCGTCTGAATCCCACCTCGCGCATCTGCGAAGCTCCGCTGCAGATCAAAAGCAATTGCGGCGTTCTCGTAATCGACGACTTCGGCAGGCAGAGAATCCCGGTTAGCGACCTTCTGAATCGGTGGATTGTGCCCCTCGAAAAACGAATCGACTACCTGGGACTGCCGACCGGAAAAAAAATTGGCGTTCCGTTCGAACAACTGCTGGTATTTTCAACCAATCTTGAACCCCGTGATCTTGTCGATGCGGCATTCCTGCGACGGATTCCCTACAAGGTCGAAATCCCCGGCCCGACGAAAGAACAGTTCAGGAAACTGCTCCACGCGACTGCGCTGTCTCTGGATCTTCAGCTGGAAGAGGATGTTGCCGGTTACCTCATCGAACGGCACTTCAGTACAAAATCCCGGCCGATGCGGTTCTGCCATCCGCGAGACCTGCTGCTGCAATCTCGCAGTCATTGTGAATTCCACCAACTGCCAATGACTGTTACTACGGAAGCGATTGACATTGCCGTTGAGAATTACTTTGCCATTACCTGATGGAAACTCTATTTGCGCGCTGCATCTGCCTTCACCACAGGTGCTGTTAAATCCAGGCAAACGAGCCACTTCTCGCTGCGCAGGTACATCATTCCGCCGGAAACGACGGGGGCGACCCACGCCGGTGAATCAATCTCATCAAGAAAGAATCGCCCTCGCTCGTGATAACCCTCTGATGTGACATCAGAAACGGCAACAGTTCCACGCTCACCCAGCACAATGAAGCGTTCACCGATTCGAGTCAGTGATCCTCGCCCGAAAAATGGGTAGGGAATCTCTTCGCCCGTTTCTGAATCAAGGACTCGGCCGTTCGTCCGGTTGACCCGCAAACTTGTGAGATCGCCGTCGTAGCCGATAGTGGACCAGACGACTTTGCCGTCGGAAAGACGGACGCATTTCAGTTCGCCTTCGTTCTCGTGCCGACCGGAAAATCCGTAGATATGATCATCGACCACAATCGGCGTCGACCAGTGTGCAAGTAGATTCCGACGGTCTCTCCAAATGACGTTCGCCGACTTCCCCCCCGGAT
>JAFMMM010000018.1 GCA_017859815.1 Planctomycetota bacterium
CATCTCCCGTACGTAATCGCGATCCTGACTACGGCATCGCTGATTCTGAGCCAGGCTTTGGTCTTAAACAAACCGTGGGCAGCCTACTATCTGCTCCCGTCGCGAGCGTGGGAGTTGTTTCTTGGCTCTCTGGTCTGGTGGGTTTCAAAACGACCGCCCAAATGTACTCGAATATTGCAAACTGCAGAGCTTGTCGGCACGGCGCTACTGCTTGTTTCTGCATCCGTGATTGACAAAACAACACCATTTCCCGGGCTGGCGGCGTTTCCTGTCTGCGTCGCTACCGCACTGATCATCTGGAGTAATTCATTTGACCAAATGTTGCTGGGAAAACTACTGGCTTCAAGACCATTGGTATACGTTGGCAAGCTCTCCTACTCACTTTACCTGTGGCATTGGCCACTGCTTGTTTTCACCAGACTATTTGTATTCGACGAGGCAACAGCAGTATTTGCCGACTCCTGCTTTTGGGTTTTCACAATTGTGTTGTCAGTGTCATGCCATCACCTTGTTGAGCGGCCGGCGAGATTTCAATGGCTGATTCACAGACAACGACGCTTTGTGGCTGCCAACGTCGCCCTGACGCTGCTGCTTGCCGGATTCGCTTCAGCAATCTACCTGACTAAAGGATTACCCAATCGGTTTGATCCTGCCACCCTGATGATTGCATCAGACTTGCTCCCACCAACTGCTCAGGGAGGCAACAACATACCACTTGCTGATGTTATTGACGGCAAACTCGCTCGACATGGATGCGAAAACCAATGTGAAGGCCGTATTTTGCTTTGGGGAGACAGCCACGCTTTGGCTCTGCTACCGGTTTTGGAAGAGATCTCGCAGGATCGAAATCTACGGCTTTTTCGCGCTACCTACAGCAGGTCCGCGCCTGTGATTTCCATGCACTACGATGACGAGTTGTACTCTCTTAATGAACTAACCCCCAAGTATAACGCTGCCGTACAGGACTTTGTCAGGACACGCCAAATCTCCTGTGCTGTAATCTGCTGTGTCTGGGACTTTTACGCAAAACCGAATCGGGACAGGTTTCGAAGTGAGATGCGTCAGGGAATCTCCGATTTGATCAGCAACGGTGCCACTGTGATTCTCGTGCGCGACGTAGCCAGACAGGACGTCAACCCGGGCCCCGCACTCCTCGCACATCAACTCCTGGGAAGATCTCCCCACACCATCGGAAGACAAAAGAAATCTCATCAGGACGAGGTCTGGAAAACAGAGTCCATTCTTGTTGAAATTGCCGAAGAATTCCCGGAAGTCGTTGTTCTTGATCCGGCTGAAAGTCTCTGTGGGAACGCAGATATTTGGCCTGTCTCCCATCAATCTCGACTGGTCTACAGAGATCGTGATCACCTCAGTTCATACGGTTCCCTTCTGCTGAAACCTCATTTCTCTAAATCGTTTGATTTGCTGATTTCAAAGAAACTCCCCGACCGAACTTCCAGTGACCGTCAGGGCAGGACACCGTAGTCTCCGGATTCCTTTCCAGTGTCAAACAGTCGCAGATCACATCCTCCTGACTTACGCATCCGCTTATGACCTTCGAAGATTCAACGGAGCACGGTCCGTTTCAGCCGGGGCCCAGGCCAGATACCGTAATTGATCGTTACGGGAATGTTCTCACCATTCCACACGACTGGAAGCTGCTGCCTCCGGGTGATGCAGGCCTGACGCGACGTGTCAAAGCTGCCGGACCACACTGGGTTGTTCAGGAAAAAAAAGGACGCCGAACTTTTTCCAGAGGCGTGTGGGCAGCATCAGCAACAATCCTGCGCATTCAGCAGGAACTGGAAGCGGAACGCTCCACCGACAGCTACGTAAAAAAACAGGCCGCCTCCGCAAGGCGGCGGGAAAAAGCCCAGGCCGCCTACGTGGAAGACTTCTTTGCCGAAGTCGTCGCGTTCCTCGAGTTTCATCGCCAGTACGAATCCATTGCGGAGCAACTTGCGAAAGCGGTCACAAGACACGCGACACCGGTGGGCAGCGGCACAGTCGCCCGCACTCAGCGAATTCCCGTTGCACAACGGGCTGAAGCCGCTGTGATCGCATGGATGCGGCATCAGACCACCGGGTACGATGATATGGTCATCCCGCGGGTGCGCGGAAAACGCAGAGAGGTGCGGCGACTGCTGGCGAAGCGGTCGCATGCGCTGTTGCAGGCCTACCGCAGAGGAGAATCAATCGCTTCCGACTGCCCACTGCAAGTTGCTCTGAACAACGAGGTCGATTGAGACCCCCGTCAGCCTGAATTCATGCCGGAAAGCAAGCCCCCCCACAGGCAAATTCCAGGCCGGCACTGTCAGGCCTGAACTGCCTCCTGCCGCGTGCCCTCCAAAAGCTCCTCAGCCAGATCCAGCAGCAACTCGACCGGAAGCGGAGTCTGCGCAGCAAAGCTGCGGACAGCATCGACACAGGCCTCCGTTGATGGCACTGTCACCGTTTTGAATTGGCCGGAATCAGAGCTGTCTCGATCATGATCGGAAAGGTCTGCAGTCGGAATCGTGGAGGGGATTTCGGACAGAACGACTGACAACTCTGGGGTCAGTGCCCCAACGAATTGATCCACGGGGGCAGCCTGATTTTCCCGTGCAGCGACTGTAAACACATGGACGTCAGACCAGATCGCGGTCTCTCCCGCGGTGCTGACAGCTCGAACCCAGACCCGATAGGTCTGGCCACTTCCCAGCGAACTGGAAACCTTGTACGAGGTTCCCGTCAAACTGGTCTCGTGAATGATACGCGGCCCCTCAGTGTCTCCGTTGACCCAAAGTTCATATCGCGCGGCCTCGAGGACCGGAACCCATTCAATCCAGGGCCCGGAAGCTGTTGGTGATTCCGGGCCAATAACTGATGTCTGCCCGCCGACGTAAAACTCCGTACGGTCAGTCCATGCTCCGCGATAGTCAGCGATCGATGATTCGGCGATGGCCCACCAAACGTAGGAGCCGTCCGGAAGGTTGCTGGAGGGGGTCCAGTCGCTGCTTGGCAGGCCACTGAGATTGGCGACAATCGTCCCGTCGACCAGACTTTTGACGTAAACCCCGTAGGTATCGGCACCGTAGACATTTCGCCAGTCAAATCGTGGGGTGCGGTCAAACGTAGGTACGGTCGGTCCCAGAATTTCGGGAGCCGGAGCCGTATAGAAGTCCTGACGAACGCTCCAGTTCCCAACAAATCCATCCGGACCCTCGCCGCGAACCCAAACGCGAAAACGCGACATCGGCAGATCAGCCGGTGGTGTCCATGCATTCGTTGAGATGCTCTCCCGAATGACCTGCGATGCCCCGGTGGAAACGTTGTTCACCCACAGATCGTAGGAATCAGCACCGGGAAGTTCCGGCCACGTGATTGTTGGGCGAGCCGTCTCCTGCCTCGTTTCGATGTCATCAATCACCGGTGGCGTAATCACATTGAAGCGATGCATATTGGTCCATGGCAGAAATGTCCCGTCAGCACGCACACCACGAACCCACAAGTCCATCTTGCCAATTCCAAGGTCAGTCGGAACATCAAAGAAGGTGGTTGCGGATTCCCCGGTGACCCATGGGTTTCGCCCGTTACTGCTGTTGCCAATCCAGACCTGCCACGATGCAGCCCCCGGCACGGAAGTCCACTCAATCCGCGGCCGTTGAGAAGTGGTGCTGGTCTCTGGTGACAGAATGGTTGGCCGCGTCGAGTCGATCTCGACGACGAATGTCCGCGTCAGCGTCCCATTGTCACCAGCAGTACCAAGGTTTCCGTCATCGCCTCCGTCTTCCACAGTCACGCTGATCGTGGAAGATCCGACGGCACCCGACAGCGGCGTAAACCGCAGCTGCCCGCTTGTCCCAGGGGAGGTGTAATCCACATCCGGATCGGGAATCAGCGCGAAATTGCTGCTTGTTGCTGTCACTCGAAGTGGTTGATCCTCATTTCCACCTGCAGTGATCCCGCTGAGCGCGACAGTCTGTTCTGCAGCACCTTCAGGCAAAGTCATGTCCGTAATTGCATCCAGCGTGGGGTCCAGATTCCCGAGCGAAATTTCCCACCCCACGTCAGCCAGGGCGGCCCAGTCCAGAAACGTCATTTCCTTCTCAGCACCCACGGGAGTCGCCGCCACCATCACCGCGATCTGGGCCGCCCCTGTTTCCGGAACCGTCGACGTCGTTCCGGAAGCCCAGTGACCGCTTCCGCTCATCGCAACTTGACCACCGTGCGCCGCCACAGAATTGCTGCCGGTAAAGTTGCTGCCGCTGATCTGATTGAACCACGGACTCGATGCGCCAACTCCAAAGGCGTGACTAAGTTCATGGAGAGCGATGGAGTACAGACTGTGCTCTGCACCAGTTGGGGAACCAGGGCCGGCATGCCATGCCTCTGTCGTGGAGAAAGCGATGGTTCCCCCCCAGAATCCAACATCTGTCTGAGATCCTGCAGCTCCCAGCGCGCCCGCCTGGCCACGCGATGAAACCAGATTCAGCCAGGCCGGACTTCCACTGACAGAAAATCCCCCGGGACCACCTTCAGCAATCGCGCCGGAAAGGGCTCTTCCACCCGCGAAGAAAATGAGTGTATCCGCGGGAACATCCAAATTCGAAAAATTGCGGGTCGTGTTGTTCCCGGGGTGTGAAACCTGCGCCGTCCACGAATTCCCGCCGCCCGGGGTGATTGCCGAAAGATTGTCCTGCATCCGTGATGACAGTGTGTCCGCCGCCCGCTGCAGTTCGTCCCTTCGCTCCTGCAGATCAAAGAAACCATTACTGTCCAGTGAATAGTCGATCGCTACCGTGATCGCCGGCAGAATACGCGTCTCCAGCGATTCGCAGCCCATCGAGCGACTTGTTCGCCGCTGCGACAGCCCGCGACGAAATCGCTGTACCGATTCTGAAATCATATTGCCGTCTTGAAATCCAGGTAACAGTTTGAACATCACATTGCAGCCAAACGTTCAGGGTCACAGGGGTTGTGGACTCCATGTATGTTAGAAACCCTGCCCGCTGGAGACACTTGCGTTTTTGAAAAGGTCGTATTTCCGGGGAAAACGCGCGTTTCTTTGCTGCGACAGTCGTATCGCCCTGTCATTGCTGACGCTCAAACTGACACACTGCACGGTGCTGACCGCCCGCCGATGGGCTGGTACGGAAACCCCGGACACGAATGATGTCCATACGCTGCAAGCAGTTTCGTCGGGATCTCTCCGGTGCTCCGGGACCTTCAAGGAGTCGTCACATGATCCACAATCTGTTCGACAATCTGCCTGAATCACTGCCGGAAGAACTGGTGGAGGTGCTGGCCGAAAACAGACAAGTTCGCATTGAACGCATTACCACGACCGGGCAACATTCCCCACCCGATTTTTGGTACGACCAGGCAGAGTACGAATGGGTCGTTCTGTTACGGGGAAGGGCAGAAATCGCCTTTCAGGACGGATCTCGTAAACTCCTGCAGCCGGGTGACTACCTGCTGATTCCGCCCCACCAGCGACACCGAGTCCACTGGACAGAACCCAACGAAACATGCCTCTGGCTGGCAATTTTCTATGCCTGCGACCAGGCGTCTGATTAGCCGCTTCACTTCGACACGAAACCCATGAACGGCAGCGAAACGCCAGGGATCGGAATCTCCATTATCACTACAACACACAGACTCCCTCAGTTTCTTCGCACTGCGCGAAACAGTGGAATCACCAGCATCGACAGAATCAGCCCAACCAAACCGCCCACTCCAAAGCCGACAGCGTATGGTGCTGTCAGCCCGTCCATCTCCGAACTTCTCCCCAATGTTACTGCGGAAACGGCACCGCCGATGAGTACTGGAATCAGAAAACGCCAAAGCCGGTGTCGACATTTCGGTTGTAACGCGGTGTGTTCCAGATTGCTGACCTGAAAAGGATCTTCCTGAGACACAACTTTGGTCCCCTCCCACCTGTCACGGACTTCCGGACATCAAACAACGACGCGTGCTGTTACGTGTCGCTACGATCCCAACCGGGATCGCCCCGTCTTTAGCCCGCCCAGGGAAGCCGGATTTCGCGGTACACAACCCCTTGTATTCTGGTTAAACTGGGAAGGAATTGCAGCCTCAACGATGGCTGCTCGGGCAAACCAGCGAACATCGGTTTCAGGAAACTGAATGCGAAGTTTAGTCCTTAGACGCCCTGCGACACTTGCATTCACGAATGCAGCATGATCTCTTCGCCTCTGATTGCCGCAGGACTGTGCTCAAACAAAAAAAGCTGCCCCTCTGATCAGGGCGGCTGCAGCAATTCCATCTCCGGATTGTGTGACTTGTCAGGAACGAGCGTTTCAACATCCCAACGTTCGCACTCCTTGTGTAATCTCGGGTTTATAAATCCACCGGTCTGAAAGGTCCGTTGCAGTATGTTGATATCTCGCCTTTGTCAGTCGCATTCGCTGTTTCTTCTTCCTGCCCTGTTGCTGTTGTCTTCGTTGGCAATTGCGGAAGAGAAACCTGGCCCTGATCAACTGCGCAGCGAAGCCCATGCGATGCAGCGTGAGGCCGAACAGTTGATGCGTAACGGACATGCTGAAGAAGCAGAGCAACTGCAGCGAAACGCGCAGAAAATGCTGCATCTTGCGGAGCAACTGATCCAGCAGCATGCACGCCATCGCGAAGCAGCCGTGCGGGATGTCCAGCAGCATCTTGCCAGACTCCAAAATGAAATCCGGGAAGCGTCCACCATTAACGGCCCCGATCATCCACGCATTCGAGGTCTCATGCAGCAGGCCGAACTCGCAGAAGCTGAACTACACGAACTCACCCACGACGGCGACCATCATGACGGCGACCATCATGAAGACCGCGATGCCGAGATTCATGAACTCCATCGACACATCGAACGACTTCGCAATCACGAACGCGAACTGACCGAACACCACGGGGACGATCATCCTGAACTACGCGAAATTCGCGAACAGGCAGAGCACGCTGAACACAGACTGCACGAACTCACCCACGACGGCGACCATCATGAAGACCGCAATACCGAAGACATTCATCGTCGGATCGAACACATGCATCAAGCCGCTGAACATCTTCGCGCTGCCGGGCTGCACGACATCGCCGAGCATGTGGAACAGCGGGCTCATGCCACAGAACGTCAACTTCACGGACACGAGCAGGCTTCCCACACAGCAGAAATGCCACATCAGGGCGTGCTTCATGAATTGATGGGACAACTGGAAAACCTGCGACGTGAGGTGGGCGCCCTCCGTGACGAACTCAGCCACCTGCGTGACCGATGATCGGCAGACTCCTTAGCAAACTTTTCGGCGGGTCAGTGGAAGCACCTGACATTCGTCTGCAGTTATTTCCGTCGCGAAACGCACTCTTTGAAGCCGTTGCTCGTCAGACAGAGCAATTGATCAGCGTTGGCAGCAGTGGAATTCTGTTGGTGGCCCACTTCCCCGACACGCTGCACCGGCTGAAAACACTGCGTGACGACTTGTCGCCGGAGGCACCGGTCAGAGTACTCGCGGCTGAATTATTGACACCCGAACTTGGCCGGGAACTCAAGTTTGACAGCAGTCACCGGGTCGATCTGCTGCTGGTTGATCAGCACCCTCTGCCAGCAGAAGACGATCGGCCACTGCAATTCGCCGCGCAGATTGACGGAAAATGCGTTCCAATGCGAATGGTTTCTCTGGAAGACCCGCTGCTTCGCACTTTCGTCAATGACGGTTTGCAGAAGATGTTGCAGTCGGCATTTGTCGATGACCCACAGGAGTCGATTCAAAGCCGGATGGTCGCCCGCCGCCTTCGAGCGGTCCAGCTGCAGATTGAGAAAACCGTGGAGCGGCCAGTTGCAGCAGACTCTCAGGCAGCCTGGCTGAAGAACAACGAAGTGGTTTTCTGAGTGCAACTCGCGGGGCGTGGAAGTGGTTGCCTGCAACAAATGCGGAGCGTTTCTTCATGCCGCGAAGAGTATTCTGCTAACATCCACCGGCGACGCGCAACGGAATCCACCGCATCCTGAATGACTGTTGAAGTTCCTGCCGGCAACATCCACGGCACCGATGCCGGTGGTGAGGCTTCCCATCGTCGGACACTCAGTCGAATCAATCCCTGCATTCTGGTCGGCATACCAATGTCTGAATTGGAAAACCCGAATCCTGACAAACTGCAGCAACCAAAGGTTGCACAACCTCCAACGGGTTCCACCACCCTGCACAGGTCAGGCGGCAGCCGTTTCCAGCTTGCCATCGCAGCCGTGGCAGCCTTCAGTACCTACTTTTGTATGTACGCGTTTCGCAAACCATTTACAGCAGCGACATTTGATGGACAGCAGCTCTTTGGCCTGGAACTCAAAAGTGCGCTGGTCGTCTCGCAGCTGTGCGGATACATGGCTTCGAAATTCATTGGTATTCGGGTTCTTGCCGAGTTACCTGCACGCCGCCGTGCTGTCACGATTCTCGCGTTGATCGGCTTCGCGGAAGTTGCTCTTGTCGCGTTTGCATATGCTCCAATGCCCGTCCGGCCCATCCTGCTGTTCCTGAATGGACTGCCACTGGGAATGGTCTTTGGGATTGTTCTGTCCTATCTGGAAGGACGATTGCAGACAGAAGCGATGGCAGCTGTGCTGTGCTCCAGCTTCATTATTTCATCGGGGGTGGTGAAATCCGCGGGACGCTGGCTGATTGACACTTGGTCAATGAACGAGTTTCTCATGCCCGGAATCGTGGGTGGGATTTTTGTCGTCCCCCTGATTCTCTCCGTCTTCGTCCTGCAGCGAACTCCACCTCCGAACGCCGAAGATCTGCGGCTGCGGCAGGAACGTCGACCGGTGACCAGGGACGAACGCTGGCAACTGTGGCGATCATGCCCAACCGGCCTGACGGGACTGATCATTGTCTACATCGCGCTCACTGTCATTCGGACGATCCGGGACGACTTTGGTGTAGAGATCTGGCGCAGTATGGGGGTCACGGAAAAACCTTCCGTCTTTGCCACCACTGAAATCTTCGTTGCCGTCTTTGCCTCCGTCCTGAACGGCATGCTGATTTCGATACGCGGCAACCTGGCGGCCCTCCGTACCACATTCATCATGATGGGGCTCTCTTTTCTGATTGTGGCTCTGTCACCAGTGCTTTTTCGCCAGGGCGAGTTAAGCCCGCTGACGTTCATGGTGACCTGTGGCGCTGGTCTCTACATCCCCTATGTGGCCTTTCATACAACGGTGTTCGAGCGACTTGTGCCGTTGCTTCGACAGCCGGGGAATGTTGTCTTCCTGATGTATGTTGCCGACGCCTTCGGGTATCTGGGCTACTCGCTCGTCCTGACGACGCGTGCGGTTCTTGATCCGCAAACTTCCGTGCTGCCGCTCTTCTGCCAGGCTCTAACCGGCATCAGTGTATTGGCAGGAATGATTCTGCTGATCGCGTGGATCAACATTCGCCGCACTGTCACGCACTCCTCCCGCACCTCACACCGCGTTGACTGATTCACAGGAAGATTCTCTTGAACGAAGTGTTTCCCGAATCGCGAACATCGCTCGCCGCAGTATTTCACGGCAGTGGAATTCCTCTGGAATTGCAGCAGATACCAGTACCGAAACCTGCAGCGGGTGAGGCAATCGTCCGCATCACCTGCTGTACCGTCTGTGGCAGTGATCTGCACACGATTGCCGGCAAGCGGATTGAGCCGACACCAACGATACCCGGGCATGAGATCATCGGAACGGTCGTGGAGATTGGTGAACCGGCCCCTGTCACCGTGACCGGTCAGTTGCTGCAGCCCGGCGATCGCATCAGCTGGTCGGTCTGTGTTTCCTGCGGAACCTGCGATCGTTGCCTGCAGGGACTCAATCAAAAATGCCACACACTGCAAAAATACGGACATGATGTCGCAACCGGACGACTTGCCCTCAGCGGCGGACTGGCCGAATTCATGCTGCTGCGGATGAACTCAGCTGTTGCCATCGTCGACCCCGCCCTTTCTGATGCGGAGGCTTGTCCGGCCAACTGTGCGACAGCGACTGTCGCTGCGGCAATGCGGCTTGCCGGAAGTGTCACAGGCAAGCGAGTTCGCATCACCGGGGCCGGTATGCTCGGTCTTACCGCAGCAGCGATGAGCATCTTCCGTGGCGCAACACACGTGGAAATCCGTGACCCGGACTTGAGTCGCCGATCACGAGCATCTGACTTTTGCCCCGATGCTGCCGTGCTGGAGCCGGATCATGAAGCTGCTGACGCAGATGTTGTGTTTGAATGCTCCGGGGCTGCTGCAGCGATTGAGAAGTCGTTTCACAGTCTCGCCATCGGTGGCACGATGGTTCTGATCGGATCTGTACTGCCAGGACCGCCGGTCAGTCTCGACCCCGAGCGGATTATCAGACGCTGTCTGACAATCCGCGGAATCCATAATTACACCCCTGAGGATCTGCAGGCGGCACTGGATTTTCTGATACGCTCTCATGATCGCTTCGCCTTTGACCAACTGGTCGAGCGCACCTTCCCGCTCGCAGACATCAACGCTGCCGTGGCCTGGGCAATGGAACAGCAACCAATCCGAGTCGGAATCCTTCCTGGAGCAGTCTCATGACTTCTGCTGTTGACTCGATTCTTCATCTGTTCGAACTGCATGGCGACTCAGAATATGGCGGCGAAGAAGTCACACAGCTTGAACACGCACTGCAGGCAGCCACTCTTGCCGAGGCAGCAGGATCGTCACCATCACTGATTACTGCGGCTCTGCTGCACGACATTGGCCACCTGATGCACTCGCTGCCGCATGACTCTCCGGACAGCGGTATTGATGACCTGCATGAAACATCCGGCCACAGATTTCTGCAGCAGTACCTCCCCGACTCGGTCACTGAACCGGTGAGGCTGCATGTGGCAGCAAAAAGATATCTCTGCGCTGTGGACCCGGGCTACGCAGCACAGCTCAGCCCACCATCTGTCACCAGCCTGCAGCTGCAGGGCGGCCCGATGTCTGCGGACGAGATTCGGGACTTTGAAGACAATCACTGGTCACAGGATGCGGTTCGCCTTCGAAAATGGGATGATCAGGCGAAGATTGCCGGGCTGGCCGTCCCGACACTGGACCACTTTTCCCATGCTCTGCAGCAAGTCGTCAGCAAGGAATCCTCCTGATGCCCACAAAATATGACGTTGCCGTCATTGGGGCCGGCATTGTTGGACTGGCACACGCCTGGATGGCCGTAAGACGAGGACTCTCGGTGCTTGTCGTCGACCGGACAAGCGTTGCACAGGGGGCTTCGGTTCGTAATTTCGGAATGATCTGGCCCATCGGACAGCCCGCCGGTGAACTCTACAGCACCGCTCTTCGCTCACGAGAACTTTGGCTCGAGCTTGCCCGGGAAAACGCCGTCGATCTTGCTGAATGCGGCTCCATTCACCTCGCACATCGTGATGATGAGCTGGCCGTGCTGCAGGAGTTCTGCGACCAGGGGACCCATGCTGCCGACATGATCACGGCAGATCAGGTGCAGCAACTCAGCCCGCTCGCAAATCTGACAGAGCTCCGTGGGGGAATGCTCTCCCGCACTGAAGCACGAGTCGATCCGCGTAAGGCTTCGGCCGGAATCGCCCGCTGGCTCAGCGAACAACACGACGTGACCTTTCAATTCGACACGGCCGTCTGCCAGGTTTCCGCAGGCAGTATCTCCGCGTCCGATGGCCAATCATGGCAGGCAGAACGCATCATCGTCTGTGGGGGCAGTGATCTGCAGACACTGTTCCCCCAACAATTGCAACAGGCTGGTCTGAAACTGTGTAAACTGCAGATGCTCAGCACTCCGGCGCAGCAGCAACTCCAGCCTGACAGTCCGCATATCGCCAGCGGTCTCACACTACGGCACTACACCTCGTTCGAAGCCTGTCCAGGACACCAGCAACTGCGCCAGCGGATCGCATCCGAAACTCCTGAACTGGACCGTTTTGGGATCCACGTGATGGCGTCGGTCATGCCGGACCGGCGCGTCATCCTCGGAGACTCCCACGTCTACGACAATGAAGTCACCCCGTTCGACAGTATCGAGATTAATGAACTGATCCTGCGCGAACTCCGGAAGATCATACAGCTTCACAACTGGAACATTTCTGAACAGTGGCACGGTTTGTACGCCAAACACCCGCAGCTGCCTGTTGTCGAAGCCGAAGTCGAGCCAGGTGTGCACATTTGCACCGGGACCGGAGGTGCAGGAATGACAATGTCATTCGGGCTGGCAGATCGAATCTGGAATCGCTGGGCAGGAGAATGCTGATGACGCAGAGTGCATATCGAATTCATGCCGTCGTTTTCGACTGGGCTGGCACCACAATTGACTACGGCAGCCGGGCTCCCGCAATCGTGTTCCAGCAAGTGTTCCGTGAACGCGGCATCAAGATCACGGTCGATCAGGCACGGGGCCCGATGGGAATGGCCAAGCGGGCGCATATTGCCAGCATCGCTGCACTTCCGGAGATTTCTCAGGAATGGACTGCCCAACATGGCTCTCCCCCAACCGATGCCGACATCGATGCCATGTATGACGAATTTCTGCCACTGCAAAAAAGTGTGCTGAAGGAACACTGCCAACTGATCCCCGGCGTGACGGAGACGATTGAACATTGCCGCAGTCGCGGTCTTCGCATCGGCTCCTCCACCGGATACACCCGTGAACTGATGGAAGTGGTCTCCGCAGCTGCCAAAGAACAGGGCTATGAACCGGATTGTGTCCTCTGTGCGGAAGATGCTCCCGCAGGGAGGCCCGCTCCCTATCTGCTCTTTGAGTCGGCGATTCGATTGGGTGTTTTCCCCATGTGGTCGTTTATTAAGGTGGACGATACGACGGTGGGAATCGAAGCCGGTATCAATGCAGGATGCTGGACCGTGGGAGTCACGCTGTCCGGAAATCTCACCGGCCTCTCAGAAGCAGAAGTCGCGGATTTGACAGCCAGTGAAAAACAGCAGTACTGCGATCGAGCTGAAGAAAAACTCCGCGCTGCTGGCGCCCATTATGTGATGGAATCCGTTGCCGATTTCCCACAGGTTCTCGAACAAATTGTGCAGCGAGCGGCCAACGGCGAACGACCTGTCTGACAACGGCAGGATTGCTGCAATCACATGTTTTCCAGCTCAACACTGCCAGCCAGGAAGTCCACCATGCCGCGTTTTACCCCTTTTGTTTTTCTGCTGATCAGCTGCACCGCCCTGGCTGAAGATCGAACCGTCTTTTCCTTTCAGAATCCCGACACGTCGGGCGCATGGCAGGCTGTCAACGATGGAGTGATGGGCGGAAGATCAAAAGGCGGATTCCGCTTCGGTGAAGATCGGACTCTCGAATTCTCCGGAACTCTGTCGCTGGAAAACAACGGTGGCTTTGCGTCAATTCGCACACCGGTGAAATCGCTCAATCTGCTGGATTCTGAACAGTTCGTTGTTCGAGTCCGCGGAGATGGTCGGACCTACTCCATGAATGTGTACACGGGTAACTCAAACCGCAGCTACTCGTGGCGGCAGGAGTTCTCCACGGTGGCTGGCAAGTGGATCGATGTCTGCCTGCCGATCTCAAACTTTCTTGCGACCTGGCGAGGACGTCGCTTCCCCAGCGAAAAGCTGCAGGCAGCCGCTGTCAGCCGCCTCGGATTCCTGCTGGGCGATAAAAAGCCTGGAACATTTCGACTGCAAATTCAGTCGGTCAGGATTGAATCTGCCGGCAACGCGAATACGCCGCTGAACGCTGCTTGTGAAGGTCGGTACAAGCATCACCTGCAGGGCGTCTGCGCTTCCGAAGACTCCGTCTGGTGGTCATTCACCACCTCGCTCGTCAGGACCGATCGCAGCGGAAAGAAACTTGTTGAAATCCCCGTCGACAACCATCACGGCGACCTCTGCCTGCACAACGGCCGAGTTTACGTTGCTGTGAATCTGGGGCGTTTTAATGACCCCGAAGGCAATGCCGATTCATGGGTCTATGTGTACGACGCGGATACCCTCAGGGAAGTTGCTCGACATGAAGTCCAGCAGGTCTTCCACGGCGCGGGAGGAATCTGTGTTCGCGATAATCACTTCTTCGTTGTGGGTGGACTTCCGGATGGCGTCGAGCAGAACTTTGTCTACGAATACGACCAGCAGTTTCGGTTCGTCAACAAACACGTCCTCGAAAGCGGACATACCCACCTGGGAATTCAGACCGCAGCGTTCGCGAATGGCAAATGGTGGTTTGGCTGCTACGGAACGCCCGCTGTAACGCTGGTGGCCAGTCCGGATTTTTCCGATATCCGCCGCTTCCAATTGAACTGCTCTCTGGGAATTTGCGGGCTTCCTGATGGAACGCTGCTGACTGCAACCGGACAATCCAGCACAGAAGACGGTTGTGATGGCAGAATACAAATCGCAGTCCCTGACGCGGATCTGGGTTACGTTCAGCGGTTTCCTGCCGTTCGATAGCATTTGCCACGGCAGCACCAGTTCGGTCAGCTGACTGCGGGGCTGGTCTCGCCATAAAAAACGGCTGCCTCAGCGGCAGCCGTTTTCGGTTTCAGAATGGCTCAGCCTCGAACACCCTGTTCGACTATGGTGTCTCCTCAGTCGGCACGGCCCCTGCACCGATATCCTTGAGCATCCGGAACAGTTCACTGTCTGTTGTCAGAATCAGTTTCGTGTCACCGGTCAGCGACTTTTCATAGACCTCCAGCATTCTCTGGAACGCATAGAAGTCACCTGTCGCACGAATCGCCTCGGCGTACGACTCAATGATCTCCGCTTCAACGGTACCACGCAGCCGTTTGCTCTGCTCTTCACCCTCACCAAGGATCTTTTCCACCTCTGCCTGCGTCTCGTTGATGATCTCCTGCTTTCGCTGTTCACCTTCGTTTTGATATCGCGCTGCAATCGCGTCCATAAACGCTTTCAACCGCTCAAACGCAGCCAGACGAACGGACTGCACAAATCCGATATTACTGATGCCCACATCAACCAGTTCGATTCCGCGCATCGTGGACTCACCCTCTCCCTCGTTCGACCCGGAAAGCTGGCTTTCAATTCGCTGCCGAATCTCCTCCATGATCTGCTCACGGCCCACCTGGATCGATGCCTGCTCTCCGACCTGGGACAGGTCTGCCGCTGTCTCGTCGCCTTCATCCCCGGCTTCAGGCAAATCTTCCAGACCAAACGAATAGCTCAATTCGCGATCAGTACTTCGGACCACCTCCGACAGGTCATACGAGGTGATCACGTCACGAACGCCGGCACGGACTCGCTGTCGCACTTGCTGCTCCGCATTCTCGACCGTTCGCATCACTTTGACGAATTGCTCCGCGTCTGTGATTCGCCACATCGCCCAGATTGAAACCTCAATCTTCTTGCCGTCTTTCGTCGGCAAATCCACCAGCAGATCATCGCGGCTGTTGGCCCAGAACTGTTGAGTACTGGGCAGACGTCGGACGCTCTGGATCAATGGAATCTGGAAATACAGACCCGGTTTGTCGATGCTCCGCACCGGCTTGCCGAATTCCAGTACAACCGCAAGCTCACGTTCGTCCACCGTGAACATTGCGGAATAGGCCGCTGTCAGCAGGACCAGTGCACCCACGAAAAATCCGGGAACTCGTACGTTTGGACTCGCTGTCATCGAATGACTCCAGTCTTCCAGTTTTTTTCTTTCAGCTTCGAATCATCAACGAATCAAAGCTCTTGATGGCCGGGACTTCACGACACCTGACACAGAACGTTTAGTTCTGATCCAGATTCAACAGAGGCAGCAATTGCTGCAGGTCGGAATCGATGATCGTCTTGTTCTTCACGTTCGACAGCACCTTCTCCATGGCTTCCAAATACAGACGCTGTCGAGTCTCTTCCGGGGCCCGAGCAAACTGCTCGTACTGGGCCATCAAAGCATCAATCTCCCCCTTCACTTCCGCACGCCGACGTGAGGCATAACCCTCCGCTTCGCGGATTGCCTTGTCGCGTTCTCCGCGAGCACGCGGAAGCAGGGTGTTTTTCTCCTTGTTGGCCTCGTTTTCCAGTTTGTCCCGAGTCTGAACGGCTTCGTTCACTGCCGCAAAGGACGCACGAACCTGCTCCGGAGGCGTGACTCGCTGCAACTGGAGATCAGTGATGCGAATTCCGCACTGGTACTTGTCCAGCATCTTTTGAGTCGCCTCGCGCGCCGCCTCACGAATCTCGCCACGTTTCCCGGTCAATACTTCATCAATCGAGTAGTCACCGACAAGCCGATTCATCACTGTGCGACCAACCATCGTGATGATTCCGCGCAGGAAGTTTTCCTGCTCAAGATCCGCCCGATGAAACGTAAACAGATATTGTCGAGGTTCCACAACACGCCATTGCACAGTCCATTCCACCGCAGCGGCATTCAGGTCCCCGGTGAGCATCAGGACTTCGTCCTCCTCAACACCCCTGGACGGACGGTCGTCTTCCACACCAAAGGGCATACGAATCGTCCGCTCGCGCACGTCAGCCGTCAGAACTTCATCGACAACCGGAATACAAAAATGCAGCCCCGGCTCTGCCGTTGTGTGGTAGCTGCCAAATCTCAGCACAACCGCTTTTTCATTCGGCTGAACTGTATAGATGCTGTTGGAAATCAGCAGGACAACAATCAGCACAATCCCCCCAACACCCACCGCTCGCGCCAGACGAGCAATGTCTTCGGGACGAATCTCTACTGAACCCTGATTCAATGACATGAAATTGTCTCCGTGGTGCTGCCACTTTCACCTGGAATCAGATGACATCTTCAATAAGCACCGGCCGGTCACTCGCTGACGATACGCAAATGTCCAATCCGCCAGGCTTCCAGTTGGTGATCACACACTGTTCGCTGCAATCGCGCTGCACCGACCTGCGTCCTTCACTCTATCGCAGACAGACTCGCTGACCGAAAAAAAATGAAGAACCTCGCAACGTTCCCGTAAAACATCCCATGGTGAAGAATGGCGAAGAGCCCAAAATCACGTTTTGACACCTCCGCTGCATCCCGGAAACAAACTCAGGACCTGACTGGACTTTCGCGGCACTGCGGCATTTCCTGGCTGAAAACTTCATTCGTCTGAAAAGTTAGGGAATCCGACCAGTTGCGACACCCAGCGATGTCTATTCGTCCGGAAAAACAGGATATTGAGGACCGTTCCAGCGAATCACGCGCAACTCACGGTCGCCGCCCGCCCAGCCTGGCGTGACTTCGCAGTCCCCGACCTGAACCAGAGCCTTGCGACCGGCACGGTTACTCAGCAGGCCCACACGCCCCCGGAACATTCGCCCTCCCCAACTGTATTCCGCATCCTCAGGGCCAACAACGACACGGTCAACGCCACCGGATGTCTGCACCTCAACACCCGCCCCGTCCAGCAGTGGAGTGACTTTCGGTGCACGCTCTGTCTTCAATCGCGGATACAGCACAACGGTCACCGTTCCCGCGCCAGCAACAGACAATTCAATCCGGTCTTCGTGAACATCCAGCTGTGGATCCCGCGGACGCACAAAAACAATATCGAGGTTCACATCCTGCTCGCCCCGAACTGTGACACCTCCCTCGGACTGCACGATCTCTCCTCCCACAAACAACCGCCAGATGGTCGGCACGGATTTGGCATCCAAAGTGTCGGCCAGCACAAAATAGTTGGGCTGTAAGGGGTCGCGGTCTTTGACGAAAACGACCTGTCGCTGCCAGCCTCGGCGAGTACCGCTCACATAGTCCAGTTCAGCAGAGCTGCTGAATTCCCGAATGGCCATCACTCGCTCACCATTCAGCGTCGCCGGCTTGTCCGGCATGCTGTGTGCCTCACGGGATTCCGGGTTCCGTCGGTTCTGATAGTCGTCTTCGGTCAGCAGTTCCCGGCCTTTTCCCCAAATCGTAATACTGCCGGAATCGTTGAAGTAATGGGAGTGATTTCGGCCCCCGATTAAGTGCAGCACTGTCTCTCTGTCAGACCCCAGAGTGTTCCGCAGCAACACGCCCGTTTCACTGTAAACTCGACTGCCCCACTTCGGCACCCTCGGTTGCACGTCGCTGTTCCGAAAGAATCGCCGGTAGCCCATCACTCCCGGGTAGTAGCTGAGAATCCCCGGTTCGCCGAACTGCCCGTGCTCCCTGTCCATCCACGCCATGGCCGCTGCAAACTCCGGGTCTCGATCCTTCCAGATACAGGCCATCATGCCGAATGCACAGGTCCGCTCGTTGGCATAGGTGTGTCCCAGCGTTGGCCAACGCCGCAGATTGTTACTGTTGATATCCCGCGGCGTCGAAGTGTTTCCAAACCACTCCATCGCCCGCCGCAGCTGCGGATGAAACAGATTGCCGTCATCAGCCATACCCGCATTTCGAGCGATCAGAAAGGAACCGATCCACTGATCGAATATCACCATCGAATAATGAGGACACTCAATCATGCCACCCTGTGGATCAATCCAGTGATCCACTTCCTCCTGCAGGTCGGCATACGCAGACTGCATCCACCCGGCGGACTCCGGATGATCCGGAATCAGGGCGGCAAACATCATTCGGTAGCCATTGGCCGACGTGGTCATATTCGGATTGAGCGATGCCTTGCCCGACGCCGGATCCCAGTAATCCGGATGATGCAGCAGCTGGTTGACAGCCAGAATCTGTTTTCTCAGCTCGGCACGCTGTGCGACGGTCAGCAGATCACCGGCAAACGCCGCGTCCGCCAGCGAAGCGGCCAGCCCGGCATGGCGGGAATAATTGTGGGGCCCGGATCGCTTATTGATTGTGTCCGGCATCGCCGCCAGTAACTTCTCAAAAGCCTGGAAGACCACGGCCACCACGGCACGTTTCGCACTGGGGTTGTCCGCCACCAGGGCGGCGAAAACCATCTCGTCCGGATTTCCAACACCATCATAGTGGTCGGGAAATTGCCGATTCTTTAATGCCTCAAATTCGGGCGGCGTTAACGTTTCACGAGCCCGATCAACGTCTTTTGATGTCACGTATAATCGTGGATGTTGAACATCCTCACCGCGAATCGCTGCATGGCCGAGCCCCGCTAAGAAGACTCCCGCCAGAAGCAGCAGTCGCATCCGAAAGACACCTGCGCCAGCCACAGGGAAAAGCATGAAATGGTTTCGGGCTGCAGACATTTTCAACATTTCCTCTCATCCACCGTTCATATCGATCGGAGCCAAATCCTCTTCAGCATGCATCGTTCAGAGTCACCCAACGACGTTCCCGCCAGCTCTCCAGCGCAGCCTCCGCCAGCTGAACGCCCCGAGCACCATGACGCAGCGTCCACGGAAACGGATCCCCCTCCACCACGTGACGCAGAAAAGCTTCCCACTGCGCGCGAAAGGCGTTCTCAGACTCGGTTGGAGCAGTAAGCCGCTTCCAGCCGGAAAAAAAATCCAGGGGTTGCGGTACATCAGGATTCCAAAATGGACGCGGTGTCTCAGCATGACTCTGCACATGGCAGTCACGCAGCCCCGCCACCGCACTGCCCTCTGTTCCATCCACCTGCAAAGTCAGCAGATCGTCTCGCCGTACCCGGACAGTCCAGGAGCTGTTGAACTGACAAATCACACCGTTGTCACATTCCATCGTTGCATAACAGGCGTCATCGGTCGTGCAGGCATACGGATGACCCTCTTCATCCACGCGCTCAGGAAGATGCCGTGCCCCCAAACAACTCACAGCACGCACCGCTCCAAACAGATCCTCAATCAGGTATCGCCAGTGACACAGCATGTCCAGAATGATCCCGCCGCCCACTGCATCCCGGTAATTCCACGATGGTCTCTGAGCCGGCTGGGCAGGATCGTGACCGCTGAAAACCCAGTATCCGAATTCCCCCCGCACACTCAGGATCCGACCAAAGAAGCCTTCGTCGCGAAGACGTCGAAGCATACGGATCCCAGGCAGCCAGAGCTTGTCCTGCACGACACCGTTCGGCAGCCCGGCCTGCTCACAGGCACTCGCCAGCTGCAGTGCCGTCATGGTGTCCACTGCCACCGGCTTCTCGCAGTAGATTGCTTTCCCTGCCGCAATCGCCCGCTGCAGGTACTCCTCCCGCAAACGTGTCAGACTGGCATCAAAAAAAATCTCGTAGTCCGGATCCTGCAGTACCGTCGACAGGTCAGTGCTGCATTTCTTAAAAGCAGATTCCGCTGCCAGCTGCCGCAGTCGGGATTCTTCGCGACCCACGAGGATCACTTTCGGAATCAAACGCTCGCCGCTGCGCAGCTGAATTCCGCCCTCGTCACGTATTGCAGCCAGTGATCGCAGCAAATGCTGATTGCTGCCCATCCGACCCGTGACACCGTTCAGAATGATCCCGATCGTTCGCTCAGTCACACGGTATTCCTTCCCGCTGTCTCTCTCCAGGCTGCGAAGTCAAACCTGTGCACTCCCTGCTATGGCAGCTCCACCCCCTGTGGCAGAAATGAAATCTCACGATCGTTGTTGATCGACGGGCCCGGAGTACTGCGGCCGGACTGAACGTAATCGTTCAGCAGTTGCAGCAACTCGCTCACTCGCTCCGGACTGGATGCCGCCAGATTCTTCGTTTCTGCCGGATCCGCAACCAGATCAAACAACTGCAATGACGGCAAACCCTGCTTGCGGGCATCTGCCTCTCTGGGTGCACTCCAACCCCCGCTGCCGGCGGATAAACACAACTTCCATTGCCCTTTGCGGATGGCAAATGAACCACCGATCGAATGACTGACCAGCGCGTCCCGCCCTGATTTCGCCTCGCCCTGAAACACCGGTAACAAACTGAATCCGTCTTCGCCTCCCAGTTTCTGACGCGGCTGACCAGTGATCTCTTCCAGCGTCGAATACACATCCGTGAGACAAGCCAGCGCTGAAGTGCTGCGTCCGCTCTCAATCTTTCCTGGCCACCTCGCCAAAAACGGAACTCGGTGCCCCCCTTCAAAAATGTCCGCCTTGTGCCCGCGGTAACCTGCACTGGGATCGTGCCCATGTTCCTTCAACAACGGGAAATTCGCTTCCGGAGAACAACCGTTATCGCTGGTGAAGATCACCAGTGTGTTCTCATCCACCCCCGCTGCCTTCAGTGCAGCAAACAACTGCCCCATGTGATTGTCCATCTGCATCACGAAATCCGCATAGGGATTCATCCCGCTGGCTCCGATAAAGGGAGGTATCGGGGCGATTGGTGTGTGCGGTGCCGGCAAAGCCAGGTAAAGAAAGAACGGCTGCTCACTGGTCTCGGCCGACGAACGCTCATGCACGTGAGCGATCGCTTTCTCAAACAACAGCGGCAGAACTCGAGGAATCTGAAAATCGGAGCCGATGGGCCCCTTGCGATACCACCCGTAGCGGTCCTGCTGCTTCGTCACACCTTCTTCACGGTCCGGCTGAGCAGTAATGGAGCCGGTATCCACCCAGACATAGGGTGGCATATCCAGCGATCCACAATGTGCAAAGTACTGATCGAAACCGTTGATGTCCGGACCATTCAGCACCGGCTGTGTGAAGTCGATCTTCTTTCCACTCTTTGCCCAGTCCCAGCCCAGATGCCACTTCCCCAACATGGCGGTGTGGTAGCCCGCCTTTCTCATCAGGTGCCCGAGCGTGGGACGATCCGCCGGTATCAAATGCTCGCTGGTCCCGCTTAAGACGCCCCGCGCCAGCCTTGATCGCCAGTTGTAACGCCCGGTCAGAAGACCGTAACGCGTCGGTGTGCACACTGCACTGGGGGTGTGAGCATCTAAGAAGGTCAGACCCTCATCCGCCATTTTCTGCAGGTGGGGAGTCTGAATCTGACAAGTTGCACTGGTCGGCTGCAAATCACCGATTCCCAGATCGTCAGCCATCACCACGATGACGTTCGGATGCTCTGCAGTGAAACCACGCGGCGACAGAACAGCCGCGAGTACAAGAATACTGCACGCGGTTACCAGAGACCGATCTGACATCAATTTCAACATGATCCAGTTCCATAGCTGCGGACAAACGCCCGACAATCACACAAACAAAAGCACACCCAACGGCAGACTAATAAGTTGCGCAGCAAATTTCGAATGCCTGTTTTCAGCGATCAGCAGCGGACTCTGCCGGCCAGCACAACCGCACACACCCTTCATTCCTCTACTGACTGCGTCGCCAGCCACCGCGCCGCGTTCTCCAGAACCTGCAGCGGTTCCTTCTGCTGATACACCGGAAATGTCTCGTGACCGGGCCGAAAGTAAAACACCCTGCCTCGCCCTACCGTCCACAGACAACCACTCCGGAAGTATTCTCCCTTGTCCCAGCGTTCCTCAAAAATCACCTGATCCGGTTCCGGAATATGATGCGGCTCCCCGTACATTTCCGTATGAGCCACATCCCATTTCGCGGGCAATCCCGCAGCAATCGGATGTTCCGGCTGGACCGTGGTCACATGAGATGCCGCTCCGTCCGGACGCCAGAACGGAAAGACACATTGAGGCAATATCAGCTGATACTGGCCGTCATCGGTAATCTGCACTGCAGGCGTCAACGGTGTATCAATCGTCACCGCCCGACCATAAGGAGACTCATTGCTCAACTGCCAACGCACTTTTCCACGCAGATCCGCAGTGAGGTTTTGCTCTGCATCTGCCTTCGCTCGTTCCTGCATCAGCCGGACAAACGCTTTGTGCCAGTGCGCGGAATGCAGCGCTACTAATGCCAGCTTTCCCTCCAGAACCCGCTTCACAACGCCCTCAATCAACACGTCATCCTGGTCGCGAACTCGAATATGACTCCATACGATCAGTACGTCTGTCTGATCCAGAATCTCCGCTGACATTCCCTGCCTGGCATCTTTCATGGAAACGCTGCGAATCTGCAGGCCGGGCCTCGTCCGCAGTGATTCCGCAATCGTTTCGCCCAGGAACTTTCCGCCATATCCCTGCTTCTGCTCCGGTTGTTGCTCATCCCAGATCAATACGCTCACCGTGTCGGATGCAACAACATCGCCGGACAGTGGAACGGAGCACATCAACAACAGGGCAGCCAACTTGATTCTTCGTTGCATCACTTCTCTCCTCATCCTCGCTCAGTCAGAATTACGGCAGATCAGGCAGCATCAAATCCGCATCCTGATGGCTGCAGGTATTCCGGATCCTTTTACGAATATCGCTTTGCCTCACCTTCTCTTGTACAGCCTGCACTCTTCTCGTCAGCCGCTCCGGATTCTCCGGATCCAGCAGGGCATCACCCGTGTCCTGCGGCCATTGTGTCAGTTCCTTCCTGAGCTCGTGCAAAACCTCAGTAGATGCAGGCCCATCTGCCAGGTTGCGGAACTCAAAGGGATCATTCTCCAGATCAAAACGCTAATACTGCGGAGGTCGCCGCATTCATCGATAAGCATCGCGAACTTCCAGCCGAGCCTTTGCGGTAACGACCTGCAGGTCCAACTTATCGACCCCACTTTGAACGAGAAAATCCCCCTCCAGCTTCTCAATGGTCTTCAAGTAATTGGGGTTCTCTGTCTGCGGCAACAGACTTTCAATCAGTTTGAATCGACCGTCGGTCACACTTCGCTGTGGAAAGTCATTCGCCGCTCCAGCATGTGAATGATATTCCGCGAACAAAGATTTCCGCCATGCAGCTCGCCCGATTCCTCCAGCAACCGCAGCAGGTCACACACAAGCCCATCCAGCCTTGCGGGACAGTTGTCGTCACCCGCTGCCAACCGCTGAAAGTCTGCTGATTCAATCCCCATCAAAGGCATCATCTCAACATCCCCCGCTCGCTGTACCTCTTTGGGAATGCCGTCAACCTGAGGAATCCCCGGACCATGGGCGCCCGAGGAATTTCCGCCTAAGAAAGTGGAGTCTCTGCTGCATTGATGAATCCCGCTGCCGGGTTTCTGTGTCGTTTTCCCATCATCCCTGTTTTGTAACCAGCACTCTTCAGACAACGGGAAAGAGCAGGAATGCCATTGCGAAACAGACGAAAACCCGAGGTGGCCAACCCAATCTGACCGTGCCGATGAGGATAGAACCCTGACAGCAATCGTGCCCGCGACTGACTACAACCCGCTTGCGGAACATACGCTCTGCAAAACAGGATTCCCACCGTCGCCAAACGATCCAGATTGGGAGTTCTCGTATCCAGGTCGCCGGAACAGCCCAGCTCCGGCCCATTATCCTCTGAAACAATCAGCCGAATATGGGGGCGATCTGCAGCCGTTGCCTGCCCACCGGAAAATACCGTCAACGCCAATAAAACAAACAGCAGAGAACGCATGGATCGGTCTTTCACACCGGATTGCTCTGCAGCTGCAGCTGATACAACGAACTACTTCAAGTCACTCTCGACATCATGCAGCAGATTGTCTTGAAACAAAATGCGAACCGAGTCGCCCTGCAACCGGACCGCCTTCTCTGTCAAACCGGAAAAGACATTGCCCGTGATCGCCACATCCCGTGTCGACTCCAGAATCATGCCGCCGGCAAGACGATCATTTTCTGCTCTGCGCACGTTGTCCTGTCCAATGTAACTGTCGCTGAAGTTATTGCCACTGACGGTAATCCTTCCGCTGCCCGGCCCAATTCGCAACGCTGCCGTTTTCATGATCGTCAGCGTATTTGCAGAAATCGCGCAGCCGTGAGCATCTTTCAGATCAATACCCGCTCCGTTATGAGCGATCACGTTGGAACTCAGCGTGATACCGTAGCAGTCGCGGTCCAGGATAATCGCGGTGCCGTTACACTCCTCAATCATGTTTCCCGACACAACGCTGCCATACGTATTCTCAATCACTACGCCATGGCCCAGATGGTCATCCAGGCAGCAGCCCGTCATGCACAGATTGAATCCGTCAAGACAATGAACCGCATCCTGGTTCTCTTCAAACTGACTGGCAGAAACAACAATGTCATGACACCCCAGCAGGTTCAGTCCGGTGCCCTTGTTGTAGGTCAACAGGCAATCGGCGACGCGCGGATCCTCGTAACAGTAATCCAGCAGAATTCCGTCTCCTCCGTTCTCGCTGACGGTGATCCCCTGCAGCAAAATCTCATTCGTCTGCCGCGCTTCAATACCGGCACCACTCGACTGGTTACCGGTGATCCTCAGATTCGCTACCCGGACTCGCCACAACTGATGCTGTCGATCGGACTTCGCAACCTTGCATTCGGGGTCCGCAATCAGGAGAGCTGGCTGACCGTCCTTGTTCGTATTCACGATCCATGTTGCGGTTCCCGCACCTTCCAGTGTTGTGTCGCTGCTTTGCAGTCGCAGCGGTTGATCAATGAGGAATTTCCCCGCTGGCAGCCGCACGATTCCACCCGATCCTGGAACCGCATCCAGGGCCGCCTGAATGGATGAGAAATGTGCCGCGTTGATTTCAGCGACCGCGCCCGGGAGACGTATCTCGTCTGCCGGTGCTGAAGAGATCCCCTGTGTCACCTCCCCAAAAACCAAAACCAGTACCGATGCAAAACAGATTCTGTTCAGTCGTTTCATGAAGTCTTCCTCTCCTGAAAGGTGGTGACAATCCGCAGAAGAATCTACGCTGCGTCCCTTCCACTCTAGCCAACCAGCCCGCAACTGGCGATACGCCGTGAAAACACCTCCCCACGCCGGCCTGGCTCAATCGCTGGAGATTTCCAATGAAACATGTCTTCCTGGCCCATGCGATGGCTGTCATTCCTCGGTGGGCACAGGGGTGCGTCGCCAACCGTTCTCTGATCGAAAAGGGGCCTCGCATCATCCCGTTACCCGAAGGTACGGACCCGAGTGATCCCGATTCGTTGCGCGAATCCATGCCGCGGTTTCTGCCGGCCAACTTTGTCTTTCCATTTCTCGCTCATGCCGCAGGAACACTGGTCCATGCTTTTGTGACGGTATGGCTTGGGGGCAACACTTGCCGGGGCACAAAAGAACCCGGCTGTTTGAACTCCGTCCGTCAGTGAACATTTCTATTGAAGCTGTGGCCTGCCCGGCCCCTCTTCGCTTTGACAGCCCGGTGCCGGCGAATTCGACCCCGGCGCAGGCAACTAAGAACGATGTACTAACCCGGGATAATTGCTGTGCGTTACAACCCAGGTCCCAGGCTCTTCGGTGTCTCTCCGGATTCCCTCCGCATGCTGCCACTGCTGTTCGTCTTCCTGCTGACTCCGCTGACATCCGCTCAGTCACCCGCAACTCCACCCCAGCTGATCGCTGTTCGCGACGATCAACGAGGCTTCGAGTTTAAAGACAGCAAGCAGCCATTCGTGCCGTGGGGCTTCAATTACGACCACGACCCGCAGGGACGGCTGCTGGAAGACTACTGGCTGCAGGAATGGAATACGGTTGAACGGGACTTTCAGGAAATTCGCGACCTTGGTGCCAACGTCGTGCGTATCCATCTGCAGTTCGGGCGGTTTATGAACAGCCCGCACGAAGCCGACCCTGAACAGCTTGAACAACTGCGGCGACTGTTGCGACTGGCTGAGTCAACCGGTCTGAAAATTGATCTCACCGGACTCGGGTGCTACCACAAACAGGATGTCCCGGATTGGTACGATTCGCTCGCGGAAGACGCTCGCTGGGATGCCCAGGCTGCATTCTGGACTGCGATTGCCGGGGTTTGCCGAAACAGTTCCGCAATCTTCTGCTACGACCTGATGAACGAGCCGGTTGTGCCGGGAGGCGATCAGCCCCGACAGGACTGGCTGGGGCCTGGTTTTGGCGACAAACACTTTGTCCAATTCATCACACTCAATCGGAATCAGCGGGATCGTGCAGAAATCGCCAGGAACTGGATTCGCAGCCTGACCACAGCCATCCGTGCAGTTGATCCACACCACCTGATCACTGTCGGGCTGGTCCCCTGGAGTCTTGATCGACCGGGCCTGACGTCCGGATTTATCCCGCAACGGATCGCCCCTGAACTGGACTTCCTGGCGGTCCATCTCTACCCCGATCGCGAACGTCCGCAGGAAGCCCTGCAGACCCTCGCTGGTTTTGCGGAAGCCGGTAAACCCGTCATCATCGAAGAGACGTTTCCGCTTCGCAGTGATGCAGCAGACCTTGAACGCTTTCTGCGGGCTGCCGCCTTTCATTCCGCTGGAACCATCGGTTTCTACTGGGGCACAACTCTGGAAGAACTTCGCCGGGAACAAACACTCCCGGCCGCCATTCAGGCCTCATGGCTGGAACTGTTCCTGAAGCTGAAGAACGATCTGCAGACGCCGGTACCACAGTTCCTGAATAACGGAGTTACTGCGCATCGCGGCGATTCAGGCAACTTTCCGGAAAACACGCTTTCCGCCTTTCGAGCGGGAATCGAAGCAGGCGCCGACTGGATTGAACTGGATCTCTTTCGCACGGCCGACGGACAACTCGTCGTCACACATGACCGAACCACCAAACGTGTTTCCGATCGGGACCTCGTGGTGCCCGAAACCCGGTGGAAAGAACTCCAGACGCTTGACGTCGCGACAGACTTTCGACGCCGACAGGGCTTGAATGTCGAGCAGTGCCCGGTCGAACACATGCCGTTGCTCAGCGAAGTGCTGGCACTGGTGATGCAACAACAAAACACTCGCGTTTCGATCCAGCCAAAAATGGACTGTGTGGACGATGCCGTGGATCTGATTCACCACCTGCACGCCGTTCCGTGGGTCGGTTTCAACGACGGCAACCTCAGCCTGATGAAACGTGTTCGCGAACGGGACTCCCGGATACCAGTGTTCTGGGATCGTGGTGCTGACACCGATCTGCAGGCCGATATCACCACCGCACAACAACACGGATTCCACTCCCTCGTCATTCATGCCAGTGGGGTAACAGCGGAGAAAGTTCATGCCATTCGTGCTGCCGGACTCGAAGTCGGCGCGTGGACAGTCAATGACCCGGTGGAGATGACACGGCTGTTACGGTTGGGCACTCAGCGGATCTACACAGACGAACCGAAAAGCCTGCTGCAAATCAGTTTGCACAATGCCGCTCAGCGGTAATCCTTGTGAACAACTCTCAACACTCAGGCAGGAATTCCACAGCAGCAGCAGATGATCCCACTGGAGTTTTGTTCCGGTACTGCACCGGCAGCAACATTATCGGGCGTGCGCATGAGCCTCTTCCTGATACGCCGTCAACTTGCGGTAGTAAGCACTGATTACTGTCTCACGACGAATCACGCCAACCAGCTGACTGCCGTCGTTCGCGTCAACCACCGGCAACTCATCGACACCCAGTTGGGATAACCGACGAATCGCTGCGTTCAGGTCGTCGGCTGGTGTTACCGACACAATCTCCGTTGTCATGATGTCGGCTGCGTCTGCCAAATCCCAGATCACGTCATCGTACAGGTAAGGTCGAACATCCGAATCGGAGTAAACTCCTGCAAGCCGCCCATCATCATCGACGACAGGGAAAAAGTGCTGGTGTGTCTGACTCAGGATTCGAACCAACTCTCTCAATGGCGTCTTCTCTGGCACGCGAGTCAGTTTCGGGCTGCTGTCAAAGACGTCCCGAACACTGAGATCCTGCAGAATGTCCACGAGGAAATCACCACTGTGAGCCGGGGAATCAAGACGGGAGTTGACCTGTTTGCGATACAGGACGACTTTCTGACACATCAGGAAACACAACGTAGACACCCACATTGTGGGCATCAGCAGCTGATAGCTGCCAGTCATTTCACTCACCATAATGATCGTGGAAATAGGAGCATGAGCGCAGCCGGCAAAGAAACCGGCCATACCAACCACCCCAAACGCACCAGGATTGACCAGATCAGGCCAAACCTGGCCGCATAACTTCCCGACCGCAATCCCAAGACAGCCGCCAATCACCATCGAAGGACCAAAAACACCTCCCGAACCACCGGAACCAATGGTAAATGACGTTGTCAGGATCTTGCAGAATGCCACCACCAGAAGTACGCCAGCAGCAACCTCTTCCGGAGACTCAAGCCCCTGCTGCAGAGTCCCGTATCCAGTCGACAATACCGCCAGCACCTGAGAGTTCTGACCTGAGATTCGGTACAGAGCCAACCCGACCAGACCCGTTAAGAATGCCCCTGCTGCCGGCCGGAGATGACGCGGCCCCGGCAGCCTGCCAAACAGGTCGTGCAGCCCGTAAAAGACCCGGACATAGAGCCAGGCCATCGCAGACAATGAAACAGCAAGAATCGTGTAGGGCAGCAGCTCCAACAATGAACTCGCGGAATAATCTGCCAACCCGCCAAAGATGTGAGCAAAGCAGAGCTCGGGCGGCATAAACATACCGTAAACCGAATAAGCCACGATAGACCCGACCGCCGTAGGGATCAGGACATCAGACTCGATGTCGGCGTCACGGTACATGATCTCCCCGGCGAAGATTGCACCGGCAAGTGGTGCACGAAAAATCGCCCCAACCCCGGCACCCATACCCGTCGCCAGCAGAATGCGACGGTCCCGCGCCGACAGCTTCATCCATTGCCCAAGAGAAGAACCGAGCGCCGCTCCGATTTGAGCGATCGGACCTTCGCGACCGCCCGATCCCGCTGTTCCCAGCGTAATCGCCGATGCCAGCGTTTTCACAATCGCCACACGCAACGGAATATTGCCCCGTCCGTGGTGAAACGCATGGATGGCTCCGTCAGTACCATGTCCCTCAGCTTCGGGGGCCAATGTGTAAACGATCAAACCTGACAGTAATCCGCCGCCCACCAGTACCAACAGCAACCACGGGAAACTCAACGCAACATCCGGTGCCTCAAAGAATGCCCGCTCACCATGGCCCTCACCCGGCGCAAAGCCGGAAAACTGAATCAGTACGAAACGAACAATCACCTGGCCCGCAACTTGAAACGCGATCGCGCCCAACCCCGCCAGCAAACCAACAAAAACCGCGCGAAAAAACCACGTCCCGTGATAGCCAACACTGGATGAAACCTGCAATCCGAGAAAACGCTTCTGTGCCATTCTGATCTCAAATCCAACCTCAGGCACTTCCACAAGGGAATACAAACGGTGCCGAAGAAAACTGCGGACGATCCACCAAAAAACACAATGACGGCTGCAGAGACCGCCACCGACACAGTTTGCACCGACAGGGTCTGAACAATGTGAGCAACCTGCTCAACGGCAGCAGTGAAGCCCGTTGGTTCACCGCGATCACCCGCGTTGAAATGAATCAGCTGATCACCGCACCGGACATCTCTTACGCAAACAACACACACCAGAGTCGCCTGCGAATTCGACCACACCAGCACAACTCGGAAAGCCGGACGCCAGAATGCAGCGAGCAGGAAGTCGACACACGGGACCCGGGACGCGGGACGCGACACACGGGACTTACCGTCCAGCCCCAGGAAACACAGTCCATGAGCTCCAAAACAAACTCAAGCGACGCAAAGGCCGGTCCATTTCTCCGCGACACAAAGGCCGGCTGCGCTAACCTAACACCCCGCCCCACTTAACAACAGACACCACTCTCATTCCCCAGCCAGCAGAACAAAAATCCCGACTTCGGTAGTTCCCTCCCAATCCTGTCCTCCCGGTGCCATCCACCTTTTTTGTCCTCCCGGTGCCATCCACCGTGTCTCATCCGACGAGGAAATCGCCCCCGATATGGTGGA
>JAFMMM010000233.1 GCA_017859815.1 Planctomycetota bacterium
GCCAGTCGCTCGATGTTCGGCGTCTCATAGAGGCTGGTGGTTCCAAACAGAGTGGTGTCGCTCCAACCCAGATCATCCGCAAGGATGAACACAATATTCGGCCTGCCGTCAGCAACCATAGCCTCCGTATCCGCAGCCCTCACCCCTGGTGTTTTCGGAAAGAGCAGACAGAGACCATAAACGGTGCAAAGCAGCACTCGAGAACTCGGCCGGGACATGCGCTGTATCACTCTAATTCCTCACAATGAAATGAGTGCTGACTGTCGGGATCAACACCTGCCCGTCTCTGCGATCGTTGTCAAACGCCGACAACAGGAACTCCGTATCGAGTTTCTCGAGATGATCCGCAAATAAAAACCGCAGCAGTCGCAGACGATTCTCCGGGACGTCGGGAAAGCGAATCTCATAGGGAACCGTTTTTTCGATGAAATCCAGGCGACGCTCCTTAAGAATCGCCCGGTAGTCGTCCGCTGTCCAGTAGGGAACGGGCAGCCCTGCCGAACCAAAACCCATCTTCCAGAGCTTGATCAACGCATTCTGGCCGTCAGCCAGAGCGAAAATACACATTCCCTGACTGCGTGTCGCAGCCACAACCTGTTCGATCAGCCGTCCCGGGTCCTCCACGTAATATCCGGAATGATTCAGGAGGATGATGTCACAACTTCCTGTCGGCACCTGCTCGATCCCCGACCAGTCGCGAATACTCTCAGTTGAAAACTCCCGCAGTCGTTGCCGGGCGGTTGCAAGGTGTTCCGGAACGGGTTCCACAAGCTGCAGAGACAGTTGTGTTGCGGGAATTCGAAAGCGCTGCAGGAGTTCACTCAGAAAATGGCCTTCTCCGCATCCCACATCGAGCAGACAAATTGGGCGGGTATCGCCAAACCGTAACCGAATCTCCACCAGATGAGACTCCATGTCAGCCTCGGCCTCGGTCGCAGACTGCATGAAAAAAGCATAGTCTGCAGCAATCGGGCCAAAATCTTTTTGTGACACTTCGGGTTCCTCCCCCACCTGACGAAAACCGCGGCAACAACTAAAATCGGCGAAACTTACCAGATGCTCCCCCGGCAGTCAGGAAATTCCCATGATTCAAAGTCCGACAGTTTGTACGACAGTTCACAGGTCGGTTCTACAGAAACTGGTGATCTGCTGCACGCTGTGTCTCGTCAGATCCGGCGTTGCTGACGAAATCACCAGCACAACTCCACACTGGATTTGGGTGGAAACCAACCGGGTCGATGATTCTCCCATCGTGGAATCGCAGGCTGCCTTGCCGTCGCATGCAATCCGTCGAACATTTGTACTGAACTCCGGATTCCAGCGAGCGACTCTCCGTATTGCCACCGACTTTTGCCATGCGCGCATCAGGATTAATGGACGAGTGCTCACGACGATTGGGCCGTACAGCGCGATCTCGTCGTCTGATGCCACGGATTACCTGACGATCGGCAGCAACACCCTGCAGATTGATCTGCTGCCGGAGGTCGGCCCATCGGCGGTTGCCTGTTCACTGGTCACAAACGTCAACGAACATGAGCAACTGACGCTGACTACCAGCTCAGACTGGGAAACCCTCGACGCTCGGCAAACAATTCGAAACCTCGGACCTGTGCCACCGGAACTCTGGGGAGACCGCACGAACCCGATCGAATTGTCCCCCACTGATAACTACCAGCAATGGAAGCAGGCCGCCAAGCCCACAGAAGCGGATGCCGCTGACACTTTCGTCACCGAACCCAAATTCCGAATCCTGCCCGGATTTGAGATACAGCAACTTCGGTCAGCACTTCCGGAAGAGGGCTCCTGGATCAGTATGGCATTCGACCCCGACGGGAGACTTACGATTTCCAGAGAGGACCGAGGACTGCTGCGCATGACGCTGGCAGATGACCTCTCACGCGTCGAACGTGTCGAAACGATCAATGATGAACTGCTGGAGTGTCGAGGTCTGCTGTATGCTCACGATTCGCTGTATGCCAACGCGAACAATTCGAAAGCACTGTTTCGCCTGCAGGATCAGGACGATGACGGAATTCCGGAGCACATCGAACTGCTGAGGGAATATGGCGGCGGAGTTGGCCACGGCCGCAATGACCTGGCTCTGGGACCGGACGGCTGGATTTGGTCGATCCACGGGGATTCAGTTGATCCCCCTGACCAAAACGCTGCAGTGGATCTTACGTCTCCACTCCGCGACTCGCGCCGCGGACCGCGGCTTCGCGAAGGGCACGTCGTTCGTGTCAGCCCGGATGGGTCGCAGGCGGAGCTTGTCTGCTCGGGATTGCGCAATCCCTACGGAATCGCGTTTGACAGATTCCAGAACGCATTTACGTACGATGCGGACAACGAATATGACATGGGTACACCGTGGTATCGGGGAACCCGCATCTGGCAGCTTTTCGCGGGCAGTGACTTCGGCTGGCGCATCACCCAGGGCAGTTGGCCTCCGTACTTCACTGACAGAGCCGACAATGCGACAGCAGTTCTCGCAACAGGAAAAGGCTCACCCACGGCCATCATGTTCGGACGGAATCTGAACTTCCCGCCGCCCTATCGGGATTGCCTGTATGTCCTGGACTGGGCGTATGGTCGAGTCCTTGCGGTCCATATGGCCCGGCGTGGTGCGTCTCGCCGCAGCAACGCGGAATTGTTCCTGCAGGGCCTGCCACTGAATGTCACCGACCTCGCGGCGGGCCCTGATGGAGCCCTCTATCTCATCACCGGTGGTCGCAAAACCCAATCCGCGCTTTATCGCGTTGCGTGGACGGCAAACCGAACTGCTACTGCTGATGCTGCAGAGATCTTCCCCAACGTTGCACGGACTCACGAACAAGACTGTCATGACTCAGCCGCACTGATCGCAGAGAAAATCCGGCAGGGTGAGCAGTATCTGCGGGCAGATTCACCGGATCATCAGAAAACCATCCAGTGGGCATTAGAACACATCGCGTCCGCCGATCCACACCTGAGGACGCTCGCCCATGTCACGCTGCAACGGACACCTCACGAATACTGGGCAGCACCAACGCTTGCGATTCAACATCCCGGCGAATTTGTGGAAGCATCGCTGAGTCTCGTCAGATGCGGTGACCGGGAAATCGTCGCTGAAACCCTGAAAAGGCTCTTGCGCGACGACCACGCCTCGAGTGATCTGTTTGACTCTCAACGACTGAGAGTTGTTTCTGTGCGGCTTCAGTCTTTTCAGGACGCGTATGCGAACCATCCCGATTTGTTTGGCCAGGAGACAATTCCCTCCTTTGTGACCTGCCTGACCAAAGACCTTGACATTCTTGACCAAACGGCGGACTGCATTTGTTACGGAGACAGTAAACGCAGCGTCATGTGGAGACTTGCCGCGGCTGCGGGCAACGCTGGCGCTTCACCGGAATCCGCTGCGTACCGGAATCTTTTGGGCAGCAGCAGCCAAAAAGATCAACTTGCAGCAATGCTGGCTTTGCGAAGCTCTCTCTCCCTGGCCGGTCCGCAGCTGACAGCACAATTTTTTGATACGCTGAACGCGGCCGGAGATTACAGTGCCGGTGACGGGATGAAAACCTTTTTAAAAAACATCAGAGAAGACGCTCTGAAAAACCTCTCAGATGAACAGCGAACTCAATTCGGGGCAATCCCTGTCGCCAACAATCAATCAAGCGCGTTACCAACTCCCCGCCCGGCGATTCAGCAATGGACAATGGACAAGCTGCAACAGCTCATTGCCGAACGGGAACCCACCGGAGACGCCATGCGTGGCTCAAAGATCTTCCGGGATGCACTTTGCATTCACTGTCATCGTTACGGCTCTGCCGGTAACGCAGTTGGTCCCGACCTCACCTGGGTCGCGGGACGCTTCAGTCGGAAAGATCTCTGTGAATCCATTCTTCATCCATCCCGAGTGATTGCTGAGCCGTGGCAACTCACCCGCGTGGAAACCGCCTCCGGGCTGGTGCATACCGGCCGGCTGGTCTTCTCCGGCGACTATCGCTCCGAATTTCTTCAGCTCAGTACAAATCCCCTGAATCCTCAGAGCATCACGACGATCGACAAGAAGCAGGTGGAGTCGCTGGAACTGGTGAATGTCTCGCCAATGCCTCAGGGACTTCTTGACGGTTTCAATCTGCAGGACATTGCAGACCTGTTGAGCTATCTGGAGTCTCACGCAGCAGGTGGACTGACGCAGGAGTAAGAACTGTTTGTCCGTCAACACTCGGCTGACAGAATCACGAAGACATTGAGACTCCGACAACCCTCAATCAATAAAAAAAGCAGGACAGGAGAAACTCCTGCCCTGCTTGAACAGCAACGCTGACTGTCAGACGGGACCTGGTCCGTCTGGATCAGTTGGAGATGACGTTGGAGTCATCAGTGTAGTAGGCGGGAACTTCGCCCGGATCATCACAAACAATCATTACGTTTGCGTCACCGTCGCAGTCGTCCTGCACATCCAGGTAGGCCGCTCCAAACGTGCGAGCTTTGATACCACCGTCGTACTTCAGACTGGCGTAGCCGGAAGTACTGAATGACTGGTCAATATTTCCAATCGCACTCGAAATGTCACTCAATTCAGCAATCATCGCACTCTGCACTTCGACCAGCCCGACAATCAGTCCGAGGACAAGGATCGTTGTGACCAGAACAATCTCAGCAGACACGATAACACCAGCTTCGTCATTCAGGAAACTCATCAACATCGTTTTCACCTTTTCAAAATAGGGTGTTTTGGCAAAAGCGACTGAACCCCTGTTAGGTTGGGGAGTCTCAAATTGGATTCACCGCCGCCGGTGGAATTCACTTCCACAACTAACTGTGTTGAAGACGCAGACATCACGCCTTCAGAAGAGAAAAGAGGGAGTTCGGCACCCACAGGGGATGGGAGTGCCGAACCAAAACTGGGAGTCGTTTTGTGCGGGATTGAAAAAGCGAATTGCGGACCGTTCGTTTGAAATTTTTTACAAGGCGATTCGGATTCTGAACGAAACGAGTAAAAACACTGACAAAAAAGACTCACAGCCACGGCGCCGCAGCGAAACAACGCAGATGCAGAGTGTTGATTTGCATCACAACTGTGGCTTCTTCGCCACACGGGATCCACATGTCGGTACAATCGTCACACCTGAACAGGCTCAGACCAGCAAACCTCCGCTTTGTGAGATTCCGCTCAAGAAGACCGATTCGAATATCCAGGTTTGTGGAGACGCATGAAATAGATACTGACGCTCCCGTCGCACACTGTGCATCGCGTCCATCCTCATTAGGTCTTCAACACAGCGGCTCTGTCATGCATTCCGGCGAAATACTTCTGTTTCAATTCCTGATTTTGTTTGGGATAACTCTCACTTGCTCTGCGCACGCCAGGAATCAAACCTGGCTCTATCAGAAGCTGGTCTCCTGCAGTACTCGGTTCTGGGGAAGACGTGGCGTGCATGCCCTGCATCAGACGATTGGCGTCGTTCTGGCCGTGGTGGCGTGGATCTGGTGCACGTTAGTTCTCTTGAAATGACGGTGCTTCGCGGCACCCCACGCCGTTGAATGCGATTCACGCAGACGATGGGCAGAGACTGCACTCGCCCGTAACATCCCGGCTGCTCTCGTGAAGAAATTCCGATCTCCGCCTGGAATCCTCGCCCGCATCAGCCACAGTCGCGAAAGCAGCATTTGTTCGACCAATCTTTGATGGTACAATTCGTAAGTCGTCTCTACATCGCGCTGACTAACGGACCGGGAATATGCTGCTGTGAATACAGGTCATCGACTTGGCTGCCTCCTGCTGTTGCTGGTCCTCAATACCTCTCCGTCGCTGTCCGGACAGGCTCACGGTGATACTGAACTTCAGCAACTGCTTTCCAGGCACTGCATCACCTGCCACTCCGATGATCACAGCGAAGCTGGAATTCGTCTGGACGAATTTCATCAGCTTGAACGACAGCATCAGCAACGCCTGCTGAATCAGATTGAGGAGCAGGTCTATTTGCGATTGATGCCTCCGGCCGACCAGCCATTCATGGCCGAATCAGATCGTGTCACAGTTCTTAGTGCGGTGACACAATCTTTTGAAATCCTGCAGGCCGATTCAGACTTTCGGCGGAAGCTCAAATCCCCCGGCTATGGCAACTATATTGATCATACACGCCTGTTCAGCGGCGAGATCACGACGCCCTCCTGGTCGCCCGCCAGACTTTGGCGAACCAGCCCTCACGTATTTGACAGTATCAAGTCCGAATGGGGCGGTGTTGCGTCGCAGATGCGTCAACCGTTCATCATTGATGACAAACAGGGCATCAGAGACTACGCCGCATTGTTATTCGCCGATTCGGCGGTGGTTGATGTCCTGATCGCAAACGCGGCAGACTGCGCTGATCAACTTTTGCAGACCAGGCCCCACTACCAAACAATCGCACAATCGCCGGAATCGCCAGGTCAGGAAAATCTTTCTGCAGCAATCGACCAGCACTTCCAGCAGGTAGTCTATCGCAGACCACGCGAAGACGAGTTGCAGAAATACGTGGCTCTGTTCAGGAAAACAGAACGCCAGTCAGACAATAAGGAAGCTCTCCGCATCAGTCTAATGGCGGTGATGCTGCATCAGGAATCTGTCTACCGCGTTGAAATTGGTCTTGGTGCTTCCACAGCAGACGGCAGACAAATGCTGTCTCCGGTCGAAATTGCCTTCGCGATTTCCTATGCGTTGACGGACCGGCGTCCTGATCAGCACCTGCTTCAGATTGCTCAGGCCGGACAGCTTTCCACTGCGGCCGATGCAAGACGCGAAGTGGATCGCATTCTGGCTGATCCGGATATTCGCAAGCCACGTATTCTCAGATTCTTCCAGGAGTTCTTCGGATACGCGCAGGCTCACAAAGTGTTCAAGGACGCCGCACGCTCGGGTGGCTTTGCGTATTACGGCGAGAACTACCCGGAGATGTACGAGCGCGATGCAGACTTTTTCGTGCTCAATATTCTCGACGAGGATCGTGACGTATTTCGACGCCTGCTGACATCAGATGAGTTCTATATCCTCAACAGGCAGACCTTTCGAAACACCGTCTATCACTTCTATCAACAAAATCGCAAGGAGCTTGACGAGGACGTCTTTCCGGAAGTCAAGCAGCAGGAGCTTCTGCAACGGCTGGGGCTTCGAAATTGGGGCGAATTGAATGAAAAATATCACCTGCACAACTTCAATCGTGGGTTCCGAGGCGATGCTGCAGCCATACGACAGATTGTCAAAGAAGTACGTCAGTGGAAGAACACAGACGATGAAGAGAAGCTGCTGCATGCCATGCAGCCGCTCTACAGGAAATATCCGATGGTCTATGACCTTCAGGACGAGGAACAGGACTTCCTGCTGCCGCAGCCATACAAACGCCCCAATCGGGCGGGAATTCTTACCCACCCCGCATGGCTCATTGCTCATTCCCTGAATGACAGCACGGACCCGATACGCAGAGGGAAATGGATCCGGGAACGCCTCCTCGCAGGGACAATTCCCGAATTGCCAATTACTGTCGACGCGACAATCCCGGTTGATCACACAAAGACGCTCCGGGAACGACTCGCGGTTACTGAGCAACAGGCGTGTTATCGGTGCCACAGAAAAATGAATCCTCTGGGTTATGCCTTTGAGATTTACGATGACTTTGGACGATTTCGCACTGCAGAGACACTCGACCAGCTCCCCAGGATCGAAGGGCAGGTTCAGACGAAACCCGTTGTTGCAGACGGCACTCTCAATGATACTGAGGATTCCCAACTGGACGGGGAGTTTGACAATGCGCTCCAGCTGATTCAGCGTCTTGCGGAATCGGATCGCGTGCGACAAAGCATCATTCGACACGCTTTCCGTTATTTTCTGGGTCGAAACGAAATGCTGAGCGATTCTCAAACGCTGATCGCAGCAGATCGTGCTTACATCGACAGTGGTGGAAGCTTTCGAGCTCTGTTGGGTTCCCTGCTGACGTCAGATTCATTCCTTTACCGCAGGCAGAACGCTCCCCCAGGAGATCCAAAATGAAAACAAATCGACGTCGCGTGCTGCGGAATCTTGGTCTCGGATCCGGCTTTTCACTGCTGCATCCCTTCCAAAGGCAACTGCAGGTCCAGGCGGCGGGAAGACAACTGGATATCCCCTGCCGATTTGTATTCGTGGTGAAATCCAGCGGCATCGTTCCTGAGGGGATTACCCCGGAGAGCTTTCGGAACTCCAATACCTGCAATGAACCTCTCGCAGGCGTCACGCTGCCCGATTCAATGTCACCTCTCACCCCCTTTCAGGACCAGCTCTCAATCATTCAGGGCCTGTCCGGGAAGATGTGCCGTGGCGGACACAGCAGTTGGTTCGGTGCAATGGGCGTCTACATGACTGGCGGAGAGCATGATCGAGGAGCCATCCTGCGAGCCACCGCTGATGCTGAGTTGGCAAAACTGTTCCCG
>JAFMMM010000019.1:0-10095 GCA_017859815.1 Planctomycetota bacterium
GCGGCATTGCTGATGTTGCGGCACACAAACCCTGAGGACGGCGTTGTGGCGCTGCAGGCGATTCTGGATCAGAATCCAGGCAGCCGGGAGGCTCACCAGGCTTTGCTCTCCTATTTTGAGGCTGTGGATCCGCCGACCGAAACCAGCCGCAGACAAGCTGAGTTTCACATCAACAGCCTGCAACAGTTATCTGAAAACTGACGGCAATGTCGTGCAACCCCGGAAGTTACGGTTGGGTTTTGATTTGGCCGCCTTTGGCAGCCGCAGCCGCAGCCTGTCGCCACATTTCCGCCAGTTGAGGTTTTTCGAGCTGCTGACAGACATCGGCCAGTTGCTCACGAACTTCGGCGTTCCACGGCTCTTCAATCGCCTTCAGATTCAACTGTGTCAGCTGAGCGGACAGGTCGCGGTAGTGTTCCCACTGTTTCAGTGTCAGTGCAGAAGCTGCGTCATCCCCCAATTGTTTCTCAATGAGCCCTTTACGGTAGTAAAGTTCGGCGGAGGCGGGCGCGTACTGAAGTCCATCCTGCAGCAATTGCAACGCGGCATCGGCCTGGCCCTGTTGTTCCAGGAGGGCCGATTCAATCAGGCAGAGTGAAACCGATTTGTCACCTCGGTCTCGAGCCAGACGGATCGCTTCCGCCGCTGCACCGATGTTCCCTGTGGCCAGCAGGCACTCCGCGCGAATTGCCAGCTGGTTTTCGGTTTCCGGGCATTCCAGAGCCAGCCTGAGTGCTCGTTCGTACTGTCGTTCTGAAGCAAGATTCTCGGCAAGCAGCAACTTCATGTCGGACACAGGAGCGGAAGAAGTTGATAGTTTCAGGGCCTGATCCAGATGATTGATCGCCTCGTTATGCTGCTCAAAATCCGAATACATAATGGCCAGGAGATGGTGCGGGCGATAGTCATCAGGTTGCAGGCGAGTCAGCACGTCAAGATGTTCAATCGCCGCATCAAAGGCACCAAGATCATACCAGGAGGCAGCCAGCCAGCGGCGTCCTTCGGGCTGTTCGGGTTGTTCCTGAACCAGGACCGAAAGAATCGCTGCGGCTTCGCCGAGCCGGCCACACTGATTCAGTGCTTCTCCGGCAAATCGCATCACCGTGTGTCGAAGTGGCCCTTCCTGATCTACTTTTGCAAGGGGAGACAGTGCTGCACCGGCATTACCGCTGCGCAGCAGGACAATCCCTTCGGCAAGCAGTACGAGTTGCTTTGAATTCGGATCTTCCCGAAGGGTCTTTAGCTGCTCATTGACAGCAGCAAACCGCCCGTTGTCCGCAGCTTCGATCAGAGACTGCGGGTCAGTTCGCGATTCTCGTTGCTGACAGGAGGTCAGCAGCACCAGCAACAGGAAAGCCGGAGGAGTGATGGCAGCACGTGCAACGGCGTTGAACCCCCGTTTGATAACCTGCATCAGTCAGCAAGGTTAAAGACAAAGGTGTTGTTATCGGCTGACACGTCTTCCGAAAGACCACTCGCTTTACGGTCGGAGTATTTTTCCGGAATCAGTGACTTGGGCCCCTGACCGGAATCCTGGGCGCTTGCGGCGCTGGCGAGTGCAAGTGGGTCTGCGAGCATGTCTTCTTCGGATACTGCTGCGTTTTCTGCACCGGCTTCCATCTTTCGAATTGTGATGACATTTTTCCCTGGCAGGCATCCATCATTGAATTCAAACATGGACAGCGTGAATTTTCCCTCGGCGTCCGTTACCCCGGTTGCCGCACGTGGTGCCCCTTCACCCCAGAAACTCACTTCAGCACCCTCGACAGGCTTACTCTGGTAAACGACGGTCCCTTTCACTGCAATCGTCTGCGGCCGTTCGACCGATTCACCGCAACCAGCACACAAGACAAGCGAGAACAGAGGCAGGCTGAACGCGGATCGAATACGGAATGACATGATGGTCTCCTTCTGGGATTGCGCCGTATGACGAGTGGTACATCCGGGGTTCTGGCTGTGGAAAGCAGAATGATCCAACGAATCGCTGGAGAGCCTAAGAATAGCGAAATCAAGACCGACAACAATTCGTGGACAGAAAAAACAAATGGCCATCGTAACGTTGAGCTACGATGGCCACCTGTCGTAATTGCAGTCAGGGTCGGCGAGGCATCAGAAATCGCCACCCACTTCACCGTCAGCTCGAGCACCAAGTCTTTGGTAGGTTCGGTAATCAATGTTCTCGCTGATGAACCGAGTTGAACCGTCACACAGGACGAACTGTGCACCACCGGTGTGACGTGACTTGAAACCCTGGCTGGTTTGCCAGTTCTGCCAGTGGTTGCAGGCAGTCATGCCGGGCCCAGGCGAATTGGCATCCCAGGCTGTGCCGTTCAGGCTTTCGCGGACACAAGCGATCGGGAAGTTCACCGGTGCTGTGGTTGCGATCCACAGGGAGTTGAAATGGAACCAGCCGTTTCGACTGTGGTCACCACACTGCGGCAGGATCTCACCTCCTGCAATGGTGTTTGATGTGCCGTCAGTAATCTGAGCGATCCTCGCCGCCCAGTTGAAGCGTGACAGAATTCCAGAAACGTAGGATGAGTTATCTGTGTTTCCATGTCCGGCGGTATTCATGCCAAACACGTTGCGATTTCCAGCGTGTGTGTAGTCATTACAACGTCCCCAACGCGTATTGTTCGTGGGCATGTTTTGATTGCCCATGCTGAGTGCGTAGTTGGACTTGTTGCTGTGACCGTCGCGACTTGCCTGTGGGTCAGAGGGGCACATGTAGGCCGGAATGGAATAGTGACGGTACAGTTTACCCTGTGGATCCGTTTGTCCCTCAAAGTTCGTCGGTCCCCAGGCCTGCCCGGCGAGGCGAAAGTCCAGTGCGTTGTAAAGGTTGTCCTGTTCAATGAAGGGCAGCAGGCGGACAAGGTAGGAACCACGACTGGAGTTGGACCAGTTATTCGTACCAGATGTCGCGAAAATTGTGGGTGGAAACTGTTTGAACACGTCATGGTAGTTGTGCATTGCAATTCCCAGCTGGTGGAGATTGTTCTTGCACTGTGTTCGTCGAGCGGCCTCGCGGGCCTGTTGCACCGCCGGTAACAGGAGTGCTACCAGGATGGCGATGATCGCAATCACCACCAGAAGTTCGATCAGCGTAAACCCTCGCTGACGGGACTCGCTTTTTCGCATTGTTGTCGACTCCAGGGGCAGAATAGAGAAATGACGTGAGCACCAGGAACTGGTTGCAGAGACAGGTGTGCAGAGAGCTTCAGCGAACTTCAGTGGCTGGTGCGGTCTGAATTGACACACACCCACTCAAGTCAGCAGTATGCCGCGTAAAGACATCCCAGCTTTCCCCAAGCTAATTGTTGAAAATGGGACTGGCAATCCTGCGAGTGGGAAAAGTTTGGTTTTTTGTCCGTATTCGGGCACGTGCCGGAGGCGGCTGCAGCGAAATTCCTCTTATCACGCGACGAATGTGCCAACTAAGCTGTGGCAGACGCAAAACCGCGGTGATCGGGCTGTCGTGAAGGATCTGACTTTCAGAAGCATCGGTGAAACCGGAAGCGATCGACAGGGGGGCTGACAGTGGGTGGCATGGGCGGCGGTGGCAAAAAGCAACAAGGCAGGCAGAAGCTTTCCGAGGCAACCTTGCGACGTTTTCTGGATGGTCCGCAGTCGCGTTTGCGCGAACTGGGCATGCTGATTCGGACAGCGTTTGAGATGTTCCGGGGATTTCGCGGGCTGCACTTTCGAGGGCCCTGCGTGACCGTTTTTGGTTCGGCCCGATTTCCAGAGGATCACCGTTTCTATCAATTCGCCCGGGACACGGGTGCGGCGATTGCACGTCAGGGATTCACTGTGATGACGGGTGGCGGGCCTGGCGTGATGGAAGCTGCGAACCGGGGGGCGAAAGAAGCCGGGGGCCGCAGCATCGGTTGCAACATCGAACTGCCAATGGAACAGGATGCCAATCCCTGGCTCGATTATTACGTGGACTTTCGCTACTTTTTCGTGCGCAAGTTAATGCTGGCCAAATACTCCTACGCTTTCGTGTGTATGCCGGGGGGGTTGGGCACGCTGGACGAATTGTTCGAGATCGCCACGCTGGTGCAAACCGGTAAAGCTGATTCGTTCCCGATTGTTCTGGCCGGAAGTGAATTCTGGAAACCGATGCTGGAATTCCTGCAGGAGCAGATGGTGGGGGAAGGGACGATTTCGCAGGCGGATGTCGATCGCTTCCTTGTGCTTGATGATCCGGAAGAAATTGCTGCGGTTGTTACGAAACTTGTTCGGCAGCGTTTTGGAATCACTCCTGAAAGCCCGAGGCCAATGTGGTGGCTGGGTGAATCGTCAGCCGATGATCACTTCCGGTCGCCGACAAGTTAGGCAGCATTTTTTCTGGCGACAAGATTTTCATGCCTGCGACTGTCACGCTGGTTCACGGGGTGTTATAAATTGGAGACCAGGCGGGAGTGGCGAAATTGGCAGACGCGCTGGATTTAGGATCCTGTGCCGCAAGGCGTGGGGGTTCAAGTCCCCCCTCCCGCAAATCCACAGAACAGGCGGTACCGCGTTTCGGCGGTACCGCCTGTTTTTTTCCCTGTGATTTCAACGCTTCCTGTTTGCCGAGCTGCTGTTTGCCCAGTGTTGCTGTTTGCCCAGTACTGACGACCAGCTGCTGCTGGCGAGGTGCGGCAACCGGTTCTCTGCAATCGAGACAGCAAATGTGCGGTCAATTTCGAAACTCCTCCGCTGATATGGTCTGGCCCGGCCCGCGAATGCTGCGGCCTGACAACAAAACCTTCACTCTGTTCGACCGTGCCGATCGATGAATTCGATAATCGATGTGCTGTCTTTCAGGCCATGCACGTGTCCCACGCCCGGCTTGATAATCACTGTCATGGAGCCGCCAAGGGCTTTGTAGCGTTGTTCCAGCAGGAGTGTGTTTTCTTCCAGCGGAACGACTTTGTCGGCATCACCACTGACGTGCAGCAGCGGGATTTTGCGTTTGGCCAGAGGAGCAAGCTGGTCGACCGGACTTAGTGCTTCTTCCGCGAGCTGATCAAGATCTTCAATGCCGTACAGGGTCTGCAGTTTGCGAACTTCGCCGTTACTACCCTGACCTTTTCCACGTCCCATGGGCCAACTACGAATATCACAGACAGGGGCATCCCCAAAGATACAGGAGACACGGTCGGGGTTGGCGGCTGCCCAGTTGTAACAGTAAAGCCCTCCTCGGCTTGTCCCAACCAGCGCGGGCTTTGGTCCAAAACCGTGCTGTTCCGTGAGTTGTGCGTAAACTTTGTTCCAGTGTTGAATTGCCGTTGGGTCGCCGAAATGATCACTGATTCGCGTGTACACGACATGGAACCCACGGCCGAGCAGGGCGATATCGGGGGCTGGACGGTGCCCGAAGAATTCCCCATGCCAGATCCACGGTTTACCCGGTGCAACTTCACGTGGAGCCACCACAGTGACGGGGCGATCGTTGATGGTAAAATCAAATCGATCGTACTCATTCCAGCTGCTGCTGCGGCCGGGGAAATCATCAGCGACAGTCAGCACACTTGTGAGAATTGACAGCAGCAGAGAGAGAACGAAACGGCGGGGGAGATCGGTCATAGTGGGGCTCCTGAGATTGACCAAACAGATGATTCCGCGAATTATGGCGAAATTCGACGGGATTAAAATCCGGTTGCATAGCTGTCAAAATCCGGTTCCCGTAGAGTGTCCGCGTGGTCGAGTTTCCATCACGGCAAAGAACGTTTCGCCGGTTGCTCCAGTCAGGTTCTGAATGCGGACATTTCTCGGGAATTACCTGCAATTCTTCCGTCAGTTTCGTCAGCGATACGAAACCACAGGCGCGATTGCCCCAAGCAGTCAGTCGCTGGCTCGATCCATGACGCGTTTTCTGGCCGCTCGCGATCGGAATATCCCGGTGCGTGTGATCGAAATTGGCCCGGGTACAGGTGCAGTGACAAATCAGATTGTCAGGCTGCTGGAACCGCAGGATCAATTTCATCTGGTCGAACTCAACGAGGAGTTCGTGCGGATTCTTGAGGAACGATTTCAGAGCGATCCAGTTTGGGCGAAGGTCCGCGATCAGGTGCAGATGCATACACTGCCTGTTCAGGAATACCCGGGTGAGCCTGGTGACTTTGTGATTTCCGGATTGCCACTAAATAACTTCTCGGTCTCTCTGGTAACGCAGATTCTCGACACCTACATGAAGCTGCTCAAGCCCGGTGCCGTGCTGAGTTATTTCGAGTACATGTATATCCGCAGTGTTCGCAAGCGGACTGCTCGCGGTGACGAACGCGAGCGAATGATCGGTATCGATGAACTCATGGCGAGGTTGTGTTCGCAGTACCGAATTCAGCGGGACAGTATCTGGCCAAATCTTCCGCCGGCGTGGGTGCAGCACCTGCGTGTGCCTGCTGCCAGCGAACCGGAGTGACACGATGCTGTTGTCTGTGTGTCAGAAATCTTTCTTCAGCACCCGCTGATAAACCTCACGAATCTGTTCTGTCATGTGCTTGTGACAGAATCTCTTCGAACAGAGCTTTCGGCCGTTCGTTCCCAGTTCGTCGCGGAGTTCGGGGTTTGCGGCCAGCCGCTGCATGGCACTGGCAAGGCCGTCGATGTCGGCGTGTTCCACCAGCAGTCCCGTGGATTCGTGAAGGCACACTTCCGGAGAGCCATCACGGTTGAACGCGACAACTGGCTTTCCTGCCAGCAGTCCCTGGGGCAGCACGCGTGGTAATCCTTCCCAGTCGCTGGTATGAACAACCACGTCCATCGCGTGGACATACCGAGGGACTTCTGTCGGAGGAATGAGTCCTGTGAACAGGAAGTAATCTTCAAGGCCCAGCTCGCGAATTCGATGCTGATACTGTTCCCGAAGAACACCGTCACCGACCAGCAGGAATCGGACCCGGGGAAACTTTTCCACAACCTGTGGAGCAGCTTCAATCAGCCAGTTGTGTCCTTTGAGGCCGAACAGTCTGGCGATTTTTCCGAACACAACACAGGAGTCGGGGATGTTCAGCTGGCGGCGGATTTCCTGACGAGCAGGCGCGGCCTGCTGGAAAGCTTCCACATCCATCCCGCTGTAGATGGTGGTGAATTGTTCCGAGCGGCCAATTCCAGCCTGCAGGTATTGTGCGGTCATGGCATCGCAGACCGAAATGAAATGGCTGGAGCAGCGGGCTGCCAGCCGTTCGATCAGGCGATAGGTGTGATAGAGCAGCGGATGTTGCCCGTCATGAAATGCAGCCCCGTGAATGGTGTGGACAACGGGGATACCTAATTGACGAGCTGCAAGGCGGCCGAGGATGCCGGCTTTGGAGCTGTGAGTGTGAACGATGTCCGGGCGAAACCGCTGCAGTTCCCGGCGGATGCTGAGCAGGGCCTGCAGATCCTGGAGAGGACTGATTCTGCGTACAAGTCCGGGCAGCACGCGCAGGTCAAGACTGCGGTCCTGAGCCCGCTGTTCGAGCGAACCTTCGGGACCCAGCCCGGGACCTGTAATCAGGCAGACTTTGTCTCCAAACAGATGGTGTTGGTCATCAACAGTGTACAGGGTGTTCTCCTGCGCTCCGCCGATGATCAGACGAGTGATGATATGAGCTGTTCGCATGGAAGCCTGAAACGTCTGAGTGAGGCTGTAAAGTCGCCGCCCACCGTGGCGAAGGGAGTGTAACACGGAGCACTCGTCGGGGGGGGATGCAGCCTGCGACGGGTGTCAAAAAGATCAGGAAAACGGTTGTTTTTTGATTCGGAGAAGTGCAGTGCGAAGGGGGCACTGCAGCAGACCGGTCTTGACCGAATTTCAAGGCATGAGCGAAGATAAGAGAGGAATCCGTGGCTGCCGCAGACGGCTGTGCGGGGTCTGAATCGGGTCAGCAGGCCGATTGCTGAAAACTGCTTGCAGGGAGGCAGGTCGGGATGAATGTCAGGAAGTGGGCGATATCCGCCCTGATCATGAGCTATCTGGGATTTCTGAGCTGGGGGATTGTGGGGCATGCCCTGAAGATTCCGGCGGCTGGAAATGCACTGGGTTACTTCGTGGTCTGGGACATGTTCTGCGGCTGGCAGGCTTATGACAATCGGCTGCATCTGATCGCTGAAGACAGTCAGGGGCAGTACTACCGAATCCGCGAACCATGGGGCGCGTTTCATCCGTTTGGTGAAGAAGACCGAGTTGATTACGACGTCAGCAATTTTCTTGCTCCACGACACATTCGACACGTTCTGAAACATTCGGAACATCCGCCAATTGATCGCGTGTACGTCGTTCAGGAGATCTGGGGCAAGCAGTACAACATCCCGGACGAAATCTGGGCGAAGTACTATGAGGAGCCCAAAGACAAGGTGTCCTGTTTCAGCCTGCGAGCGATTTGTACGCCGGAGGGCACGCCGATCGAGTCGAACCCGGACTGGTTCATGGCGCAGGAGCTGAAATCGATTGCTGACAATCCCCGGCTGCAGCAGCAGGCTCAGAGCGCGATGCCTTATTACAACACCTTCTTCAGTCCGCTCTCGGCAAACGGCAGCGACGTTTCGCGTGCCCCGGATCGTCTTTCCGGGCTGACAACGAACTGACACATTGGAGTGGTGTGCGGGGACAGAGGGATTTGGCGGGCGAGCAGCAGGGAGTGCTGAGAGATGAGCAGAAGTGCGAATGAATCAGGATCGTTGTTCAGGACGATCCACGACTTCTTCTTTGCTGAAGAGACACCATACGGACTGGCTCTGGTGCGGATGCTGCTGCCGACAGCGGCGATGATTCCAATGGTCATTCGCTTCCTGCGGGTTCGCGAGTTGTATTCGGCGGACGGCACTCCGCAGCAACTGACCGAGGCATTTGGCCATGGCGATCTGCTGCCGGTGTTTTCTGCACCCATTGCGACGTTGCTGTTTGGGCTGATGCTGTTTGCCATGTTCAGCGCAGTCCTCGGATTCCGCACCCGGATCTCGCTGCTGCTGGGCACGCCATTGTATTTCTACTTCAACCTGCTGGATTCTGTGGGCACGCTGACGAAGTACTCCGTGATTGCCGGTCATGTTCTGGTGTTGCTGACGATTTCTCCGTGTGCTGTAGTGTGGTCGGTGGATGCCTTACTGAGTCGTCGCCGTGGTCAGGATGCCGTTGGCCCACCGCCGCGTGTCCCGGTGTGGTCGGCAAGACTGATCCAGATTTTGTTTGCAGCGATTTACTTCGGGTCGGCAATTACCAAGGTGCAGACGGAAGCATTCTTCACCGGCGAGCAGATGCGTTACTGGATGTTCAGCAACTGGAATTATCCCAACGTGATCGGTGAATACGTTGCAATGTGGCCGATCGTACTGCTGGTCAGCGGCTATTTGACACTGGTTTGGGAGCTGAGTTTTCCATTCCTCGTCTGGCGTCGCTGGGGGCGGTTTTACGCGCTGGGATTTGGAGCCACGTTTCACATTCTTACAAATCCGCTGCTGGGATTGAGAGTGTTTCCGCTGGTGTGTCTGAGTGCCTATTTTGCGTTTCTCAGTGAGCGAGACGTGCTGGTGTTACGCAGTTGGTTGCCACGCGGCAGAGACCTGCTGTTGCAACTGCAGTTCCCGTTTCGAATTGTGGCGGACCTGATTTCCCGGCGTCCGGCCGGGGTGCCATTGCCTGTCCTGTGGGGCCTGCTGGCTGCCATTGCGGGTGTGGGTTCAATGGAGTGGGACTATCAGCTGGATCATTATGGCATTCGAGCCAACGGTGGCCCGCTGCCTTTGCAGAAGATTGATACGCTGGTGGCTCGACGCATGATCAACTCAACGACACCAATTCGCGAACGTGACAAGTTCTTTTCCTTCGACATCGGGTCCCGAATTATGGCCGGGCAGCTGGTCAATCGCAGCCGAGAGTTCGAGTACGGGGAGATGTTGATCGCGCAGTGCAATCTGAACAAGCCTCACGAGGATTTGTGGGTGGAGTGCGTTGTGGAAGATGAACAGCAACGCGTCCTGGATGTGACCGGAAAATTCGTGACACGCGAGCAGCTGCACGCTTACTTTCCCTACGCCCTGAATTCCCGGTTGCTCCCCGGTGACTACTGGATGGTATTGAAAAGTTCCGGCGTGGAGATATCGCGTCGCCCGTTTCGGCTGTCG
>JAFMMM010000019.1:10105-30485 GCA_017859815.1 Planctomycetota bacterium
CGGGCGATCCTGCGGCGGCCTGCCCAACGGACTCGATCATGACCAACTGATCCCGCGACACCGCTGGGCCGGAACCGTCCTTATTTCCAGGCAAAACGCAGCCGAGGCTGCAATCCGCTGCTGCCTCGACTATGCTCTGTACAGCAGTCTGTATCAGGTCGCCGAAAGACTTTGGATCCTGCGACTCGTGTCAGGTTGCCGGACGCAGCGGTGTTGTGTTTTTTAGAGTGCTGCGATTCTGACAGGCTGTTTTCAGTGGCGTTCACATGCTGTCTTCAGCGGTCGGCAGCGGACAGGGGAATTGCCTGATCCGGCCACACTGGACTGACTCGAATCCCGGGCAGGACGTTCTCGTTCACCAGACGGGGGGGCAGTTGGCGTGGACGGCAGCCTGTGACATTCAGGGCAACTGTGTTAAGCAAAAGAGTTCTGCGGATCCGGGGAATGTCAGACGACAACCAGATGGTCGACAGCCAGACGGGTGACAGCTCGTCCTCTATTTCATCAGCCTGTTACGTGGGCAGTTTTGATCCCATGACGCTGGGACACGTGGATATTGTACGGCGAGCTGCTCAGATTTTTGGTCAGGTGACTGTTGGGATCGGGATCAACCCGGACAAGAATTCCCTGTTTACTCCAGCCGAGCGAGTGGAATTGGTTCAGCAGAGTCTGAGCGACCTGACGAATGTTGAAGTGCGGACGTTTGACGGTCTTGCGGTGGAATTCGTCAGGCAGTGCAACAGTCGCATTCTGTTGCGTGGGGTACGCAGTTTGTCCGATCTGGAAACGGAATTTTCCATGACACTGACCAACCGCGTTCTGGATGAAGAGATTGAGTCGGTGTTCTTAATGTCGGCAGAGAGATATGCTCATATCTCCAGTTCACTGATCAAGCAGATTGCAGGGATGTCTCGTGACGGAGTGCACGAACGGCTGCGTCACTTTGTTCCGGAACCGGTTATTGAACCACTGTTGCAGCGGTTGCTTCCTGCAGACGGCAGTTCCGGGGATTAGCCGGATCGAGACTGCAGGAAACGTTTTGAAAAATCACGAATCAAATCAGGACTGGAAGGCGAGAATACAATGGTCAAGACTGCTTCAACAATGCTGCCTCTGGGAACTCAGGCTCCGGATTTTTCGCTGCCCAATGTTGATGGAAATACGGTCACACGCCAGGATTTTGCGGGTCGTCCGCTGGTGGTGATCTTCATGTGCAATCACTGCCCGTTTGTGGTTCACATCCGCGAGGCGCTGGCGAAGTTTGCGACCGAATACGCCGAACGGGGACTTGCTGTTGTAGGGATCAGCAGCAACGACGTGGGTTCTCACCCGCAGGACGGTCCCGAAGAAATGAAGCAGGAGGCTCAGGACGCGGGGTATCAGTTTCCGTACCTGTACGATGCGACTCAGGAAACCGCCATTGCCTATCGTGCTGCATGTACACCGGACATTTTTCTGTTCGACGCGGACCATGCACTGGTCTACCGCGGACAGTTTGATTCCAGCCGTCCGGGCAACGGTGTTGCAGTGACGGGTGAGGACCTGCGAGCGGCCTGCGATGCTGTGCTGCAAGGGCAGGCTCCCGCTGGCAGTCAGACTCCCAGCATCGGCTGTAACATCAAGTGGCGTGCTGGTGCTGAGCCGGACTATTTCACCGGACTTCCTGCTGTTTGATGTCACTGTTTCAGATTAACTGTTGGCCGATTGAGGCATTGTTTGAGAAGGAAGTGGAATGTCGGCGGAATCAACGGCAGCAGAGATGTCTCAGGGACTGCATCAGCTGAAGCAGTTGCTGAAGCAACTGGACGTGGCGACGGAGCGTCTTGAGGAAGGGCCACGAAGGATTCGTGTCTCGGAAAGAATGCAGGTGAAGGCAGAGGCTGCCGTGGAGCAGCAGGAAGAAAATGTCAAAGCCCTGCGAAAGAAGTCGGACGAACTGAATCTGAGTCTGAAGGCCCGCGAGGCAGAGATTGCGAAGCTCGAAGGACAGCTGAATACGGCCAGCTCAAATCGCGAGTACGACACAATTCGCAGCCAGATTGCTGCTGCCGTGACGGCTCGGGAGGAGATTGAAGAGCAGGGACTGCTTGCTCTGGAAGCCATCGATCAGGGGCTGACAGAACTTCAGGAGTGTCGGCAGCGCGTGCAGGAAACGGTCGCCGAAGTCACCGCTGCCCGGGAGGCTAATGAACGCGATACGCCGGTGCTGCAGGCAGAAGTTGTTCAGCTGGAAGAACAAATCACGGCAGCCAGCGGGATTGTTCCTGCTGTCGAGCGTCCGACGCTGCAGCGGTTGCGAACCGCTCACGGCGCTGCGGCTCTGGCGGCTCTGGAAGATGATTTTTGCACCGCCTGCGATACACGAGTGATCGCGCAGGATCAGGTTTTGCTCAGAACCGGTAACTGTCTGCTCTGCAGGGACTGTGGTCGAATCCTGTATCTGCTTCCCCGTGCTGAATAGTCGTGCGTTCCGCGGAAAGGCTTAGGTCATGCAGCATCCCGTGGTCGAACGCGAGAACACCGATCTTCACGCCGGTTCCATTTCGCTGATGCTTGGTCGGGCTGAGCTTGTTCTGTTGCCGGAACGGGCGGTGTGGTGGCCGGAGCAGCGTACGTTGTTGATTGCCGATACTCATTTTGGGAAGGAAGCGACCTTCTGCCGAATGAGTATTCCGATACCGGATCAGACGACAAACGACTTACAGCGCCTGAATCAGCTATTGGACCGGACTGATGCTGCTCGGCTGATCATCCTGGGCGACCTGTTACACTCCCGACACGGACGCAGTCCGAAAGTGTTTGCGGAGATCGCGGAGTGGAGAAAACAGCAACAGCAGTTGCAGATCACGCTGGTGCGCGGGAATCACGATCTCTCCGCCGGGGATCCGCCGCAGGACTGGCACATTGAATGTGTAGATGATCCCACCCCAGTGGCTGGTCTGCGATTGTGTCACGTACCACCTGCGGATGACTTACCCGGTCTGGCAGGGCACCTGCATCCGGTGATCGGACTGCGGGGGCCGGCGAGAGATTCGTTACGAATGCCTTGCTTCCTGTTGCGTCGCGAGACACTGGTGTTGCCGGCATTCAGCAGTTTTGTGGACGGTCGCAAACTTTCCACGACAGCGGACGAGCAGGTGTTCTGCATCGCTGAAGATCAGGTCTTCGCTGTTTAATTGCAATGTGCTCCTGCCGTCCGTCTTCCGCTCCGCCGATCATTGCTCCGGGCGGCTGGGCAGCCGAAAGGGCTGTGGAAACAGTTCCGACAGCAGAACCAGCCTCGGACTTGAATCCTTCGTTGCATCCGCGGAGTCCAGAATCAGCAGCAGCTGCGGATTGAACTCACTAAGAAACTGTCGGCAGGCACCGCATGGTAACGGGAGGCCGCTGAGTGTGATCCAGATTGCGGAAAATTCCCGGTGTCCCTGAGCAACAGCAGCGCAGACAGCCGTACGTTCAGCGCAGATTGTCAATCCGCTGGATGCGTTTTCAACATTACAGCCCGCGAAGATTTTCCCGCAGTTGGTCAGCAATGCGGCACCAACGGGAAAGCGTGAATAGGGGGCCCATGCGTTTGTTCGGGCCTGCTGAGCAGAGTCGCGAAGAGCCTGCCACTGGTCCGGCAGCCTGAGGGTGATTTCGTTCATGATCACGAATCCGTTACGGGGCGGTCGAGCGAGTGGTGCTGCCAGTCGCGGAGGAAATGGAAAGAGCCACTGTCGGTCATCCAACAGTGGCTCTTCAGGAACTCAGCAGGGCGGTTTGCACAGTCAGTCTTACGGTCCGTCAGCCGACTGTGCGGCAGTATCACTGTGCGGCAGTATCACTGTGCGGCGGTTGCAGCTTCGGCAGCGGCTTTCAGCTCATCTGCCTTCGTCTTCAGCTCCGCAGCTTTCTTGACGGCTTCTTCCGATTTCTTCTTCAGCTCATTCAGCTTGTTGTTTTCTTCATCCAGCTTCTTTTTGGCCGCATCAGCTGCTGCCTTACTGTCTTCCGCCGGCTTCTTCAGTGCTTCGGCAGCGGCCGTTGCCGATTCTGAATTCTTTGCGGCAGTAGCAACGGCCGCTTCAGCAGCCGTGACAGCATCTGCGGGCGACTTGTCGTTGGCTTTGAGGTCCGCAACCGCTTTTTCCGCGGCTGCCTTTGCGGCATTTGCGGCTTCCACAACAGCAGCTGCTGTGGCCACGGCCTTCTGGGCATCTTCGTTGGCTTTTGCGGCAGCGGTATTCGCTGTGGTTGCTTCGGCAATTGCTTTGCCCTGGCCTTCAATCTCTGCCGCAAGTTCTTCCACCAGTTTGGCAGCATCTTCTGCAGCCCGACCGGCTTCGACCACTTCGCGTTCACGATCGCGTCGGAAGTCAGGTACGATCTGGATCTCCGGAACGGCTTTCTTCAGCGCTTCTTCGCCGGCTTCAGTCACTTCGGTCTGCCAGACAAACAAACGCTTCAGCGATTTGACGGCCGCCAGTTGTGCGAGTCCTGCGTCGGTGATCTTCGTGCCGTAGACGTTCAGGTATTCCAGCTTGCCGAGCCCGGCCAGATGAGCGAGTCCAGCGTCGGTGACACCTGTTTTCTCGAGATGCAGGCGAGTCAGCCCTGACAGTCCGGTCAGAGTCGCAAGGCCGGCATCCGTCACAGCGGTGCCTCGCAGGTTGAGTGAATGCACGGAACCCGCGTTGGCAATTACTGCCAGGGTGGCGTCGTTGATTTCCTTGTCGGAGAGATGAAACGCCACTGACAGGCGTGCATCACCCTTCGCGAGCGGGATTGCCTGACCGCCCGCTTCCTGAATGGCCTGAATCAAACTCTGATCCGGCTCTGCCGCATCCTGAGCATGCAGCATTCCGGTCGTTGCCAGAAAACAGATTGCTGTGAGCATTGATTTCATGATTGTTCCTTATTTTTTCCGTCTGAACGCTGGAGGTGCAATGCGAAAGTCGAGGGAGGTGCTGCTGCCGCAGCTGTCAGAAATGGACAGGTCAGCAGCCGTGTACTGAAACAAAATTGCAGGGCGGTGCCGGTTGCACGCGTCTTGTTTGGGGGCATTGGGGAAGGAACGTTCGGCGATCTGATCGGCGATCCAGAGTGCCCTGAAGCTCCCAGAATAGGATTCCTGCGAGACGATGACAACACCTGGAGCAAAAACCGGGGCGAGAAAAATCTCCGTGAACGGGTCCACTGTGGCTTGATCGGTTTCAAATCACGGAAAACCCTGTGGAAGGTGCCGTGCTGGCCTGGACTTCACCGGGGGGATGAGTTCAATGCGGGCAGGGCGACGTCACACTGTCCAGTGCTGGATTTGGTTCGGGAACAGTGGTGGCGGCCCGGTCTGTAACATGACTTTCCTGAGAAAAGCGGCTAAGACGAGTGCCGACGATTCAGCAGCCGCAGCGTGAGCCAACTATGACATCCAGTCTGACGATTCCCACCATTGATTGCCGCCAGGATGACGCCTCTGAAAAGTTCGCGGAATTGCGCACAAAACTGAGCCCGCGTGGCGACGTGGTTTCCGAGGCGGGACGACAGCGCACGATCGAACTATTCGGCGAGGCATTGAGTCCGCGTCAGGTTGTGAGCCGGATCTGTTCCGACGTCGCGGCACGCGGGCTGGATGCAGTGCTCGACTACACGCAACGACTGGATGGGAAGCAACTGGATTCGCAGTCGATGCGCGTCAGCGAAGAGGAGATGGCAGCGGCAGCGGCAGCGGCTGCCCCGGAATTCCTCGAGACGGTTCGCAAGGTTCGCGACAATGTGATTGAGTTTCAGCGCGCGGTTCTGCCGGCAGACGCTCGTGTTGAGCGACAGTTGGGAGGCGGCCGGGTCGTGCTGCGGCAGCGTCATTTGCCGATGAAGCGAGTTGGTATTTGTGTGCCGGGCGGTGCGGCGGCATACCCGTCAACCGTGTTAATGACGGCAGTGCCGGCGATGACAGCGGGTGTTCCGGAGATTGCCATTGTGGTGCCTCCGACGGACTTTGGGGGATATAACACCGACTTACTGGCGACGTGCCACGAGATTGGTGTGACGGAGATTTATCGCATTGGGGGGGCTCAGGCTGTCGCCGCACTCGCGTATGGAGTCGAGGGGATCGCACGTGTTGACAAGATTGTTGGTCCGGGCAATCTGTTTGTGGCGCTCGCCAAACAGTTTGTTTTCGGCGACGTCGATATCGACAGTATTGCGGGGCCCAGCGAGGTCGTTGTCCTTGCTGACAGCTCGGCTGATCCTCAGTTTGTTGCGGCGGATTTAATTTCGCAGGCGGAGCACAGTCCCGGGTCCGGCGTCCTGATTACGTGGCATGAGCCATTGGTCGCGGAGGTCCTGTCAGCGCTCGAGAAGCAGCTGGAAGAGCTGGACCGGGGTGGGCTGGCGCGGCAGTCACTGGAAGCATATGGAGCGATGATTGTGGCTCGCGATCAGCAGCATGCGTCCGAGTTGACGGACCTGCTGGCTCCGGAACATCTGCACATTTCCATGGACGATGCGGAGTCGATGCTGCAGATGGTGCAGAATGCGGGTGCGGTTTTCATGGGCCACTTCACGCCCGTCGCACTTGGGGACTACATTGCCGGGCCATCTCATGTTTTGCCGACCGGTGGGACCGCGCGATTTGCCAATGGTCTGGCGTCGGCTGATTTTTTGAAACGCAGTTCTGTGATTGAATATGATCAGCAGTCACTGCGTGCGGAATCGGATTCGGTCCGTCTGCTGGCCTCCAAAGAGGGATTGACCGCTCACAGTGCCAGTGTCGATATCCGATTGCGGTGAGCTGACCGAATTCAGAAACGGAGATGCTCATGCAGATGCGACGTCTGGGAAATACTTCACTGCAAATTTCTGCGGTTGCGCTCGGGTGCTGGCCAATTTCCGGGATTACAAGTCCGGATGTGAATCCGGACGACAGTCAGCGCACACTGGCGGCGGCCGCTGATGCAGGAATCAATTTCTTTGACACAGCTTGTGCGTACGGCATCAGCGAAGGACTGCTGGGGGATTTTCTGGCACGGTCGCCGCAACTGTCCACGTCAGCAGTGATTGCCAGCAAAGGCGGACTGGAGCGGGACGAATCGGGCATGCATCATCGGGCACGACCAGAGGATCTGCACCGGCAGTGCCGTCAATCACTGCGGCTCCTTCGTCGTGAACAGATTGAGTTGTATTACCTGCATGCGGCAGACCCGGACGTGCCAGTCGAGGAGTCTGCGGGAGCGATCCATGAGTTGGTGGAACAGGGGTTAATCGTCGCCGCCGGCGCTTCCAATCTCAGCCTCGATCAATTGCAACGGTTCCATGCGATTTGTCCTCTGCAGGCTGTACAGCCTGCGTACAACATGTTGCAGCGGGAGATTGAGCGGGAGATGTTGCCCTGGTGTTTGAGTCAGCAGATTTCCGCGTGTGTCTACTGGCCACTGCTGAAGGGACTGCTTGCCGGTCGACTGACTCGGGATCATGTATTCGCCTCCAACGACAGTCGTCCCGGGTATCCCATGTTTCAGGGTGAAGAATGGCAGAAAAATCATGATCTGCTGGATCGGCTGCGGCCGATGGCTGAGGGGCTGGGTGTCTCGCTGACAACACTCGTGGTTGCGTGGACGATCGGTCAGGAGGGGATTACATCTGCCCTGTGCGGTGCAAAACGTGACTGGCAGATTAACGAGTCGGCTGCTGCCGGAAATCTGGTTCTTAGTGCCGAACTGAATCAGCAGATTGAGTTAGCCCTGCAGGAACGCGGGGCTGCCGTGACTCGACCGGCGGTCTAACCGGGCTGTCCAGGCAAAGGCATCAGGAAGAAATTGGCCAGCAGGCAATTTCAGCAAAACAGCAGAAGTGGAAAACAAATGTTGCACTTTTTGATCACCAATGATGACGGATTTGACGCGCCCGGGCTGGTGGCTTTGTATCGAGCTTTGCAGCCACTGGGGCAAGTCACCGTGGTTGCACCGGCGGAATGCCACAGTTCCCGCGGGCACGCTGTCGACACGAAGAATGCGATTCGATTGACCAGCCATGATTCACCGGAGATGGGGCGAATCCATGTGGTTCATTCGTCTCCGGCCGACTGCATTCGCGTTGCGCTCGGGCACTTGCTGCCGGAGCCTCCGGACATCGTGGTTGCCGGGATCAACCCTGGGGCCAATCTGGGAGTGGATTTGTTTTATTCGGGGACTGCCGCCGCAGCACGCGAAGCCACGATCATGGGAGTGCCCTCCATCGCGGTGTCTCGGCTGTTTGTTGGGAATGCCGAGATCGACTGGGAAACACTCGGACGGGAAGTGACGCGAGTGGTCCAACTGTTAATCTCGGCAGAGTATCAACTTCCTGAACGGCATTTCTGGAATGTCAATTTCCCTGCGCCCGTGAACGGTTCTTATCCCGACAGGGTCACGTTTGCTCCTCAGGGTGTGCTGCCTCATTCGGTGCGTTTCGAAGTTCGTGAATCTGATGGTGAGGGACAGTTGCTGCATTACAGTGGGGCCTATCGAGACCGTGGCGTTCAGGAGGACTGTGATTCGAAGAGTGTGTTTGCGGGATGTCTGACGGCTACGCCGACAGGACCATCTCTGACATCCGGACGGGATGATCTGATTCACACGCAAACTTCGCTGCCTTCTGTAAGCTGTGCGGATTGACACTGGGAGAGGCAGTTGTCAGGATTGCAGAGCAGAAAAGATCACCAGTGAATTTCCCGCCTGCAGCAGCGTTTTTTTTGAAGCAGTACGCCCGTTGGTTGTTGATTTTCGGGGTATCGCTGATGAAACGTGTCGGATCGGTATCAGTCCGGCTGGTCAGCAACACAGGTCTGAAACAGTTGTGATCGGAATTCGGGCGTTTGACTGATGACGGCAGCGTCGACGAACTCTGCACGTGAGATACTTCAGCCTGAAATTGGGCTGTCTAAAATCGTTCAGGCCGGAATCGTGGCAAGCCGCGACATGGCCACCTGTTCCCTGCGGGACACAATCAGACATGTATGAACATTTGACGGTTCTGAGTGGCAGAGCAAACCGAGAGTTGTCAGGGGAAATCGCGGCATTCCTTGGGATTCCGCTGGGACATGTGGATGTCGGCAGCTTTCCGGACGGGGAAACCAGCGTGAAGCTGAATCAGAATATTCGCGGTTGCGATGTATTCATCATTCAGCCCACATGCCCTCCGGTGAATGACAATCTGTTTGAGCTGCTGGTTCTGATTGATGCCTGTCGGCGTGCCAGCGCGGCTCGCATCACGGCGGTGATTCCGTACTTCGGCTATGCCCGGCAGGACCGCAAGGATTCCGGTCGGGTTCCGATCACGGCCAAGCTGGTTGCCAATCTGATTGTCGAAGCGGGGGCTCACCGTGTCCTGACGATGGACCTGCATGCAGCGCAGATTCAGGGGTTCTTTGACGTTCCGGTGGACCATCTGTACGCGGCTCCGATTCTGGACCGTCATTTTGCTTCGCTGGCGATTCCTCAGGATGAACTGGTTGTGATCAGTCCGGATGAAGGCAGCATCAAACGCACGCTGCAGCACCAGGAAAATCTTGGTGGCAGTCTGGCGATTGTGGACAAGCGACGTGCCAGCGCTCTGGAGACACGTCAGGCCAATCTGATTGGCGGCCCGATTGAGGGTAAGACGGCACTGATCTTCGACGACATGATTACTACGGCCGGTTCGATTTGCGGTGCGGTTGATGTGGTTCGTGCCCATGGTGCTCGCAGAATCTTCCTCGGAGCAACGCATGCTGTATTCTGCGGTCCGGCCGTAGACCGGCTGGAAAAGGCAAATGTCGATGGGATCGTCGTCACAAATTCGTGTCCGGTCCCCGATGCTGATCGACTGCCAAATCTGCGCCGTATTTCGATCGCTGATCTGCTCGGCGAGGCGATTCGTCGTGTGCACCGTAACGAATCTGTCAGTTACCTGTTCGACTGAGTTGGCAGTGACTGTTTTGCTGCGCCCGCGATCAGCCCGATGCTGCACAGACTGACCAGCATGCTGGTGCCGCCGTAGCTCAGGAACGGATGCGGAACTCCCTTGGGAGGAACCATTGCCGTCACCACTGCAATGTTGGCCATGGCCTGCAGCACCAGTTGGTACAGCATTGTCATTCCGAGAGCCCATGAAAAACTGTTTCTCGGCAGCTGCTCCAGCAGGGCTCTGCCGGTCCAGAAGATAGCCAGCCACATCAGGCAGACAAAAAGAGAGCCGGCCAGTCCCAGTTCTTCACCGATCACTGCAAAGATGAAGTCGGTATTGGCTTCGGGCAGGTAGCTGAGTTTTTGCCAGCCATTGCCGATGCCTGTTCCGGAGAGTCCGCCGGAGCCGAATGCCATCAGTGATTGCCTGACCTGCCATGGAGCAAGACTGAAGTCCTGCCATGTCGCGAAGAAGCCCTCGATCCGACGCAATTGATAAGGTTTCAACAGCAGAAACAGTGTGCCGCAGGGAAGCAGAGCGATTCCGCAGATCGCAAACTTCCACAGCGGCCAGCCGGCAAAATACAGGGCCAGCGAATAGGCCAGCAGCAGAAACAAAGTCGCACCAAGATCAGGTTCGAACGCGACCAGTGGCAACGTGAGGATGAGTGGAGTCAGGACTTTCAGACTTGTGATCAGCCCGCTGCCATCATGGGATCGATATCGTTGCACAAGCGAGACGCCAAGGACGGGAAGGATGATGCGGCCCAATTCAGATGGCTGCACAGAGATGCCCGCGAAACGCAGCCAGCGGCTTGCGCCGTTAATGCGTGTGCCAACGTTCGGCATCAGAACTGCTGTCAGCAGAACGAGCAGAAATCCCCACGCAATCAGTGAGTACTTCCGCAGCAAACGCGGCGAAATCAGAGACATCTGCCAGCCGGCGAAAGCACCAATCAACAGCCATGAAACCTGCTTCGCGAAGAAATTCCATTCGGGGCTGCCGGGGCGCGACGACTGGCTGGCGCTAAAGACCATTTGTACTCCCAGGCACAGAAGTACGCTGACAAGTGCGATCAAAAAACCTGGCGTTTGGAAGGTCTCTTTCCGGGAAAAAAAAGAGTTTCGAATTTTCCCTTCAGATTGCATAACAAACTTCCCGCTGACAATTGCGAAACGATAGTGGAATGTCCTAACCTCCGTTCAGCAGGGAGGCGACCTCTCACATTTCGGTGTTGAGGGGACGGACACGGAGGTCCATTTGCTTTGTCGCTTAAACAGCAGCCTCAGGGTCATGAAGATCCTGAGGCTGCTGTTTTTTTGGATCCCCGGAATCCCGCCTCCAGCGATTGCCTGGAACGTTGTCTGTTGATCGTGTCTGCACAACGCAGTGACGCTGCTGCACAGCGCGGCTCGTGTCAGTTTGATTCCTCCACAACGGGATTGGACAGGCTTCCAAGGCCATCGATTTCGATTGTGACGGTGTCACCTGCCTGCAGAAACCGAGGCGGATTCTGTGCAAATCCAACTCCGTGAGGCGTTCCTGTGAGGATCACCGTTCCGGGATCCAGTACCGTACTGCCACTCAGAAATTCGATCAGGGTGGGAACGTCGAAGATCATGTCATCGGTGTTCCAGTCCTGCATGGCCTCTCCATTCAGGAGGGTTCGAATTCCCAGCGAGTTTGGGTTTGAAACTTCATCCCGAGTGACAAGTGCCGGGCCCAGCGGACAGAACGTTGCAAACGTCTTGCCGCGACACCACTGGCCGCCGCCACCATTTTTTTGCCAGTCCCTGGCACTGACATCATTCGCACAGGTGTAGCCAAAGACGTAATCCAGCGCCTCAGCGGCAACCACATTGTGGCAGCGGCGACCAATCACGACAGCCAGCTCACACTCGTAATCCACCATGTCGCTCCTCAGGTGCCTGGGCAGAACGATCGGGCCGCCCGGCGATTGCACTGTCGATGGCATCTTCATGAACAAAACCGGATGCTCCGGAATCGCCTGACCGCCCTCCTCGGCATGCCGACGGTAATTCAGTCCGATGCAGAGGATGGCCGCCGGCTGCAGCGGAGCCAGCAGTTCCCCGTCAGTGACTCGTTCTCCTGTTGGTTGAAAGCCCTGCGTCAGATCTCCTGTGAGTGCTTCGTAGCCCCCATCCTCTGTGGGTTGAGCGTGCTGGATCCGGCCTGAGGCTGTTTGGATACGGCAGATTTTCATACCGATGTTCCTTCGGGAAAACGCGGACAATCGCTGAGAAGTAAATTGCAACTGAGTACTCGACCTATCGGCGATTCCTCGCTGTGACAGCCAAAGTCGTCTCTCGCATGTCCCTGATTTCCGCGGAATCCGGCAGGGTTTTCTAAGAATCAGGGTCTTGCGGAGAAGTTAAGAGCCACGCGTGAGGCGACTTTTCTTCGGTTTTCTCGAATCGACGGTGTCTGATTATCAGTTGGAGGGTGTTGATTATCAGCGGTCGGGTTGATACTTTTCGGAAAACTGGCGTGGTTCTTTGCGTCAGGGAGTCCATCAGCGGGACAGTCGCAGAGCGGGAGTTCAGAGGGTCGTTATGAGTGTGTCGTCTGAAGTTTTTGAGACATCTGACGTTGTCAGGCTACTGGACGAGTTGATTGGCAGCAGTCAGCTGAGACCGGGTGATCGGCTGCCATCGATCCGTGAACTGGCCGATCGATTTGGTGTGAAAGCCGGGCTTGTACGAGATGGTCTGCTGACCGCTCAGGCTCGGGGAATGGTGCGGATTCTTCCTCGAGTTGGCGCGATTGTCGAGTCGACTGAGGAGGCAGAATCACAGGGGCGGCGTCCAGCCGCTGCCGATTTGGGGGAAGCCTTTTCTGATTTGGTGGGGCAGTCCGACAGGAATCTGTTCCACATTCTGGAGACCCGGGAAGCGCTTGAATTAAGCATGACTGCAAAAGCGACTCAGCGACGCGAACTGTCAGAGTTATACCGGTTGCGAGAGATTCTGGCTGCGATGGTGCAGCTTCCACCGGAGGGTTGTTGCGAGCGATACGCAGAGTTGGACGTGGAGTTTCATCTGGAGATCGGGCGGCTGTCCGGTAATTCGGTCATGCAGACGTTATTGCGGAGTCTGCTGGTTGATGTGAGGCCGCATTTGGATCGCATTCAATGGTCTGATGACCGTCGCGTCCGGGCGAATGAATCTCACGCTCGAATTTACTCCGCGCTGGCGGCCGGCGATGCTGACGCGGCCGAATCAGAAATGCGGCTGCATATCCGCGAAGCCTACGACAGCCTGCTGGACCAGATGCGAATTCCTCCGCAGCCGATTGCAGATTCGCGAGGGAGTGCAGGGGAATGAACGGCATGATTCTTCGTCCGATCAGTACGGCCGTCTTTGGCTTCATCTCTTTTCTCGGGGCGTTGAATGTCGCTTCCGGAGTTGAGGAGCAATCCGCCGATGCTGAAGACGGTTTGACGTTCTTTTCGGAGCAGGTTTTGCCGATCCTGGAGGAGCACTGTTATTCGTGCCACAGCCACGAGGCTGAGCGGGCAAAGGGTGGCCTGGTGCTCGATTCCAGAGCAGGCTGGGAGCAGGGTGGTTCTGAGGGACCAGCGGTTATTCGCGGGCGTCCGGACGAGAGTCTGTTGATGCAGGCGGTTCGTTACGAGGGCTACGAGATGCCTCCGGATGGCCAGTTGTCAGCGGCTGAAATCAGCCTTCTGGAACGCTGGATCGCGTCGGGGGCTCCAGATGATCGGGAAAGCCAGGCACCGGTTCGTGATCCGGCCAGTTTGTGGGCGCTGCAACCACTATTGGTTTCGCCGCCTCCCGAAACCTCGCAGCCGGACTGGATACGTGATGAGCTTGATGCATTTGTGCTTTCGCAGCTGGAACAGCACGGGTTGTCTCCGGCAACAGATGCTGAGCGACATGTGCTGTTGCGGCGGGTCACGTTTGATCTCACCGGTTTGCCACCAACGGTTGCAGAAATCGAGTCATTCGTCAGTGATCAAGCACCCGACGCTTACATAAAAGTGGTGGATCGACTGCTGGACTCAGCCGGGTTCGGCGATCACTGGGCAAGGCACTGGTTTGATCTTTCCTGTTACGCTGATCTGGCAGACATCCAGGGAAATGTTCTGATTCGAGATGCGTGGCGATACCGCGATTATGTGATCGAATCAATGAATGCCGATGTTCCGTTCGACACGATGATTCTGGAGCAAATTGCCGGTGACTTACTTCCCTGGGAAACGGTTGAGCAGCGGCGTCGTCAGATCATTGCAACGGGTTTTCTGGCGATTGGTCCATGGACTCTGCAGAACTACATCAAGAAACAGCTTGATGCTGATGTGGTGGATCACCAGATCGATCGAATCGGACGAATATTTCTGGGGCAGACGCTGTCGTGTGCTCGCTGTCATGATCACAAGTTTGACCCGATTCCGACGGCTGACTATCACGCGCTGGCGGGAATTTTCCACAGCACACGGACGACCAGCTACGATGGTCCGGGCGTCTGGAGCGTGATCAACGAGACCGCACTTCCGTCCCTGAATCAGACAGAAGAAGAGCGACAGAAAAGAACTGCAGTTCAGCAGGACTTACAGGGACAGCAGGCTGAGTTGCAGCAGCGTTTGACCGGCCTGCTCATGGAGATTCCGGGGACGACAGATGCGAACTGGCTGATCAGTTCGCCCCTGGCGGCCAATGAGACGGATCAGCAGTATGAATTGAGTTTTCGAGCGGGGCCAAGTGTCTGGGCTGGAGCAAGTCAGGCAACGGCTGCCGGCGACGGTTTGCGGATTGATCTACTGCGTCCGGACGGGACTGTTTTCCGGACGTGGGTGCACGAGCCGCTGATTTGGTCGGGGGAAGCGAACGCTCAGGTCCTGCAGCCGGTGCTCTTTTCGTATCAGGGGGAGGGCAGCGGTCCGTTAAGGATTCGTCTGACAAGTTCGAAGCCCGGGAGTGGTCGCTTCGGCGGTGCCGTTGATGATCTCCGAATTCGCTCGGCAGCAGCTATTGTGTTTGAGGAGGATTTTTCCGGTTTGCGGCCCGGCAGTATCCGCGGCACTCAGGCCGCAACAGGGCTGACAGTTCTGGCTCAGGCATCCGTACCCGGCTGGGAAGGCGGCGGTATCAACTTCACGCATGCTGTTGACCTCGGTGACGGGAACTATGCCGTGCAGTTTTTTGGTGGAACGCTTCGCGGACTGGAGAATGCCAGGGCACAGACGGACGCTGAGCGGGACGCGCTGGCGAAAGCGAAGGCGACCAGCGGCCAATTGAAGAAGGTGCACTCCCAACTGGAGCAGCTTGAGCAGCAGGAGCGGCCGCAGTATGCACTGGCGGTTCAGGATATCGCGCAACCGGCAGACAGTCCGATTTATCGTCGCGGGAACTGGCAGTCTCCCGGAGAGATTGTTGCTCGCGGTTTTCCTGCGGCAATTCCGGTGTCGCGGTCCCATTCGATTTCGTCCGCCGTCAGTGGTCGCGAGCAGTTGGCATACTGGTTGACTGATCCTGGGAATCCCCTGACACCACGAGTGCTGGTCAATCGCATCTGGCACCATCTGTTTGGCAGCGGTTTGGTAAAGAGCGTGGATTACTTTGGCGTTCACGGTGAGCGTCCGAGTCATCCGGAGCTCCTTGATTTTCTGGCGAGTCGGATGTGTGGCGAGGATCGGTGGTCGTTAAAGGCAACAATCCGCCGGATGGTGCTGTCACGAACCTATCAGATGTCGGCGGCGGCTAATCCGGCGGCAGCGACAATTGATCCGGAGAATCGATTGTTGTGGCGGATGCCGCGTCGTCGGCTGGCAGCCGAAGCGATCCGGGATGCGATGCTGGCGGTCAGCGGGCAGCTCGATCCGGCTCGAGGCGGTCCGTCGCTGGGACTGGAATTACCGGGAAACATTTCCGGGGCGGGCGGAAATGTGAACCCCGCCAACTGGGGTGGGAAGATCTCCGACCTTGTGCGTCACCGCCGCACGGTGTATCTGCCATTGCGGCGGGAGCGTCCGCAGGGTGAACTGGAGATACTCTCCGTTTTTGACTTCCCGCATCCCAGTGATATTACGGGGGCCCGTTCGCAGACGACTGTGGCGACACAGGCTTTGTTCCTTCTGAACTCCGGTTTTGTCAAAGAGCAGGCAGCGGAGTTCGCGAAGCGGCTGCAGCGAGACTATCCGGACAACGACCAGACCCGCATTCAGGGGTTGTATCTGCTGGCACTTGGGCGTCCTGCCGATGGTGTTGAGATGGAGCAGGCGTTGGGTTTTCTTGCGGCAGATGGGCAGGAGGGCGCACAGGCGGCCGAGGCCGCATGGACGGAGCTGTGTCACGCGGTGCTGGGATCGAACAGTTTCCTTTTTTGTGAGTAGTCAACGATGGACAGGAACAACCAGCGCGCGTTGAATCGACGACATCTGCTGCGTTCCGGCGGAGGCTTCGGTTCGTTGGCTGTGGCGGCGTTGATGCAGGAAGCAGGGCGTGCGAGAGAGTTACCGGAAACACGTCGGTCACCGCTGTCAGCGCGCAGCACACATTTTCCTCCGCGGGCGAAGCGTGTGATTTTTCTGTTCATGTCCGGCGGACCATCCCAGATGGATCTGTTCGATTACAAGCCTCAGCTGGCCGCTCGCGCCGGTCAGGCAATTCCCTACAAGCTGCCTGGAAATGAAGCAACGGTAGGCCTGGACAATACGACACTGCTGGGACCGACAGCGGAATTCCGGCATGCCGGTGAGAGTGGACTGTTCATGAGCAGGCTGCTGCCGCAGACGGCGGCTGTTGCTGACGAGTTATGTGTACTGCGTGCAGTGCAGGCTGACAGCCCCAATCATCCGGTTGCGATTCAGCAGCTGCACACCGGAAATCTGTTTGATGTTGTTCCTGCGATGGGATCATGGCTTTCGTGGGGCCTGGGAACAGAGAATCAGCAGTTGCCCGGTTACATCACGATTTTGCCTCAGGAGGGCGAACGCAACTACAGCAGTGCATTCCTGCCCGCGATACATCAGGGGACAGCAATTCAGAACGTGGTTTCCGCTCCTGACAAGTCGCCGATCCGCCATCTGTCCGATTCCACAGTTCCGCAGTCAGTGCAGCGAAGGAGGATTGATCTGATTCAGCAGATGAATCGTCGCCAGCTGCAGAGACTGCAGGCGGATCAGCAGATGGAGGGGGTCGTCGAGTCCTGGGAACTGGCGTTTCGCATGCAGGCGGAGACACCTGCGCTGGTGGATTTTTCTGACGAGACCAAAGAGACGCTGGATCTGTACGGAATTGATGCACAGCCCACGGATACATTTGGCCGGCAGTGTCTGTTGGCCCGGCGATTTTCGGAAGCTGGTGTTCGTTTTGTTCAGGTTTCCCTGGGGGGGTGGGATCATCACGGAGACATCGCGGGTGGGTTGCGGAAAGAGTGTGCTGTCTCAGATCGCCCGGTCGCGGGGTTGCTGCAGGACCTGAAGCGTCGTGGACTGCTGGAGGACACATTGGTGCTGTGGGGCGGGGAATTTGGTCGGACGCCGCACACTCAGATCCTGAACGGAAACCGCAGTACACCCGGGCGGGAGCATAATCATCACGGCTTCACGATGTGGATGGCCGGAGGTGGAGTGAAGGCCGGGATGACTCACGGAGCAACCGATGACTTTGGTTATTTTGGCGTCGAAGACCAGGTTCACATGAATGATTTGCATGCCACGATCCTGCACCTGCTGGGGCTTGATCACGAGCGGCTGACATTTGAGCATCATGGCCGTCCGTTTCGACTGACAGATGTCGCGGGCAGGGTCGTGGAAGAGATTCTGGCCTGAATACCACTGGTGTTTCAGTCGAGGCGGCGGGTTGGTTGCCGCAGACTCGACTGGCCAGGGCATCCCCGGGGCAGTGAAACGGTGACGAGCAGGAAGGACGTGCAGTGTCTGAAATGGGTTCACTCACCGCTGGTTTGTTGTTGCTGATCTGCTCGATGGGTATGGCTGAAGCACAGCAGTCGGGATCAGGCGAGGCCATGCTGATCGGAGACTGGCTGCCGGCAGACACTCACCAGATTGACTCTCTCAAGCTTCCGCGGGTGCCGTCTGAACATCTTGTTATCAGCGACGTACGCGATGCTGGTGGTGTGAATCAGCACAACTATCTTGCTGTTTTTGATGGTCGGTTGTTTGTCATGTGGAGTGACGGGCCGGGCGTTGAGGATCGAGTTGGCCAGCGTGTTCGCTTTGCTGTGAGTGACGATGGGTTGCGGTGGTCAAAGCCGGAATACATCACTCCGGAGCCGCCAGATTCGGGGCCTGACAGTCCGCATTACGGGACCCGCAGTGATCGGGGGATGCGATGGATTTCGCGTGGATTCTGGCAGCGGGAAGGTGAACTGATTGCGTTATGTGCTTTGGATGAGGCTGCTGGTTTTTTTGGCCGCAGTCTGGAATTGCGAGGATTCCGCTGGACAGGCAGGGAATGGGAGGACGCGGGCGTGATCGCCAAAAACGCCATCAACAATTTTCCTCCGCGGCGCATCCCGGGCGGCCAGTGGATGATGTCTCGCCGCAAATGGAACTACAGGCAAACTGGAGTTGAGTTTTTGGTTGGGGGCCTGCGTTCACTGAACGACTGGGTTTCCAGTCCGGTACTGGGCAGCAATGCGCGGCTGAGTGCTGAAGAGCCATTGTTCTGGGGACTTCCTGACGGCCGATTGGTGGCTCTGTTTCGGGATAACCGAGGCAGTAAGTTTCTGTATCGATCTGTTTCTGCTGATCTGGGAAAAACGTGGACACCGCCGCAACGGACAAATTTTCCGGATGCAACTTCCAAGTTTTTTGGTCTGCGGTTGAGTGATGGTCGCTACGTCCTGATTTCCAACAGTAATCCTCGAGCCCGAGATCCCCTGACGATCGCTGTCAGTGAAGACGGGCTGGTCTTTACCCAGCTTGCGTGGCTGATCGGCGGACGTCACGTCGACTATCCGCACGCACTGGAGCACGAGGGGAGTCTGCTGGTCGCGTTTGCCGGTGGCAAGCAAAGTGTGGAGATGGTGAAGATCAAACTGTCTGCCTTGAATCAGATCAGGATGCCAGCCGTGGTTGAAGCGGATTCGCCGCTGCCGCCGATTCGCAAAAACAGACGCCATGGATCGGTATGGATTGACCTGGGCAATGAAGATTCGGAGTTGTATGTTGCAGTGGATTTGAAGGTTCCGGGGCGGGGGGAGTCAGCGGAATTGGCTCTGGCAACAGCAGCGTCGGAGGAGCGTGTTCATATCCGGGTGGACGAACGTGGTGAGATTTCCGCCGCACTTTATCAATCCACCGTGGCTGGACCGCAGTTGGCAGCGGGCAGCCTGCACACATTGCTGCTGAAGATTGTCAGTCATACAAATGAGCCAGATCAGTTGTTTCTTCAGATCGAACCGAGACGTGGAATTCCTGAGCAACCAAAACGGTGGTTGCTGCGTAATGAACTGGGCAGCAGTGCCGCAGATCTGTCACGTGCCATGATTCGCGGAGCCGGCAGCAGGGGGACAGGCTTTTCAGCGGTTCGTGTCGCTGACACTTACGCAGCCTTATTGCAGGCATCTGTCATTCCCGGCGGTGATGTCGTGCGTGCGGAAGAAGTTCAGGAAGAGCAGAAGTGAGTGTGTCGGCATGAACCGACGGTCGCTCAATCATTGTCGGTGCGAATGTTGAAATGTTCTGTTGCGTGACAGCAGGGGCCCACCCTGAGAGACTTGCGGCAGCAACAACTGCTGACCTCGCGGGACGACTCCACTGTTTCACAGGAAAGGAATCAACCGGTGATTCAACGCGGGTTGCAGGAGGAGAAAGACATGAGTGCAGATCTGAAGAAAGTTGCGGGGCTGCTGATTCTTGCAGGGGGACTGGTCGACATGTGGGCCTGTTCAGTTGCTGCAGCTGAACGTCCCAACGTTGTCTTTATCCTTGCGGACGATCTGGGCTATGGCGACATCCATGCGTTCGGTGGTGATCGCTGCAGGATTGATACACCGCACTTCGATCAGTTGTGTGCTGAAGGCATGAAGTTTACGAACGCACACGCGACGGATTCGGTTTGTGTACCCAGCCGCACATCGATCATGACAGGGCGATATGCATTCCGGTTTGGGCCGGCGGAGTCTGGCGGTCCGTGGGGATTTGTCGGCCTGCGTTTCCCCCCCCAGCAGCACACTCTGGGCGATCTGTTTCAGTCGGCAGGGTATCGGACCGGGTATGTTGGAAAATGGCATCTGGGAACGCGAATGGCCACGCGTGATGGGCGGGTTCAGGGCCCGGAAAATACCGACTTTACGCAGCCAATTCGCACCGGTCCGCAGGACTACGGTTTTGATGACTGTTTCTTTCTTCCCGGCTCTTTGGACATGTTTCCCTATGCCTTTATTCGCGGGCGTGAGTGGCAGGGGGCTGTCACCGCACAGAAAGGCTGGAGTGCCTTCAATCGGGTTGGCCCTGCAGCAGCGGATT
>JAFMMM010000234.1 GCA_017859815.1 Planctomycetota bacterium
CCGTCCCCGATGACAACATCCGGACCGATCATGCAGAACGGACCAATCCGAACACCGCGACCCAAACGGGCCTGGGGATCAACCTGCGACAGAGGCGAAATTACTGTTTCCATCCTGATCTTCCTGATCAACACGCACCTCGAGTTACCTCATGCAACCCGCAGAAATCCCTCAACATCTGTCTCTGCATTTGCCACATGCACCTGCAGCACTTCCGCAACCAGCTGATTCAATCGGTGACCGCTGCGATTCGCAACAATCCGTCCCGACACCTCATGCCCGCACAGAAACAGATCGCCGATGCAATCCAGAATCTTGTGGCGAACCGGCTCATCCGCCCATCTCAACTGATTATCAATCAACGAACCATCTTCACGGAACACCAGCAAATCCGAGCCGGTCAGGTGCCGGCCGTAACCAGCAGCCTGCAACGCCTCAACTTCGCTCTCAAGAACAAATGTTCTGGCCGGGGCAATCTCAGCCAAAAACACGTCCGGACTGATCGCGAATGCCTGCGACTGCGCCGGAACAGGTGACTGAGGCCCATAATCCAGCCGATAGCTGACAACAAAATCACTTCCAGGGATACACTCGACCCACTGACTGCCATCCGGATCACCAATCCGCTGCAGTGGCAACCGCATCGGCTCCGGCTTCTTCACACCCTGACTTACAACCCCGGCCGCCAGAATCGCTTCGCAAAACGGCAGACAGGACCCGTCGACGGCTGGCACCTCGCGGGCATCCAGTTCAACAATGCAGTTATCCACTCCCATTCCGGCGAGTGCAGCCAGAAGATGTTCTGTTGTTTCCACGACAGCTGCGCCGCAGCACAGAATCGTTCGACGGGAGCCAGGAGCAACATTCCGAACATCCGCAGCAACTTCCGGACGCCCGACAAGATCCACCCGACGAAACACGACCCCAACACCAGGATCCGCTGGCAGCAACCGCACACGAACATCACACCCGTGAAACAACCCCCGGCCGGAAATCTTTACCGCCCGACCGATCGTCCGCTGGCATCGCGCCTCAGGCATCTTCAGCATACTCGCACCGCAACTAGCGACAGACATGAAGGAAGCAGCGACCCGCGGATCGCTGCACAACCTTCGCAACTCAGAGAACGAAACAGGCCGCCGACGCCGCCAAACTCACTTACGAGCCGGAGCCGTCGCACCAGCAGCACGCGCCGGTGTCCCGCCTGCACCGCTGCGGGCATACTCCCGATTCAGAGCCTGCAGCACAGTCGTGGTGATATCGTCCTTGGGATTGTGGTAGACGACCTGCTTATTCATCCGCTGAACGGCTTCCGCAGGAGCCATCTCATCTTCAATCCCATTGCTGTCAAAGCGAATCACGACGGTGTAGCCAGCATGGGCAGCGTATCGAGCAACCATCCCGGTCGTGTCGGCGTAGATCACCTTGAACATGTCGGATTCCCGTCGAGCCAGTTTCCGCTGTGTTGCAGCACGGAATGACTCAAACTCACCCTTCGCATCCAAAACACGCCGCTCAGCCTGCTCATACTCGGGACTTCCGGGCTGCAGACCGTTTTCCTGCAGCGACTTCTGCATCTGCTGCATCCGCTCAACCATTGCCTTGGCTTCCGCGTCGCTCTTTTCGATTTCCGCGGAAAGCCCTTCACGCAGAACCTTAAATTTCTCATATCCCTCGAAAACCTTGGCCATATCAATCAGACCAACACGGCTGTAGCTCGGAGCGGCTGGGGCAGCGTCCTGAGCACTGAGGTGAGACTGAAAACCAATGACCAGCGTGGCCAGCAGGGCAAGCGCATAACATTTCACGATTGGGGCACTCCTTCGCCATTCTGTGAATTCCGGATTCCACCGGATTTTTGATTTTTCTTGCGGATCACTTTGCAGATCCAGCCCGTGTTTTCTCAGAGTCGACTTGTCTGGTCAAGATGAACCGGGGGTTTTGAACAGGTCTGGCTCATTCTGCAGGCGGCGGTGAAAGCGGTTTACGGCAGGATTTGCCATATCAAAGGCCGCCACTGGTGCGAATGGCAGGGACGTGAGTCACTTTCTGGAGACTTTATCCACGGCAACAACGCCCTCAAACACGCTTTGCCACCAGCACTTGCGGGGTCGCGGGAACCGTGGGCCGGCAAGGCAGGAATTCCCGTTCTCAACAGACCGCCAGTGCAAGGCTGCAATTCTGTCGTTGCGGTCTACAATTGGCGGGCGTCGGATCAGGGCGACACGGGTCCCATGGGATCCGTCGAATCGTGACGTTCGCCCGAACGACGCCACCGCGGCATGGCCGCATGGCAAACTTCCGATGACTCATCCCCGGCGTTTCGGCCGGCCCGGAGTGTTCCGAGAGTGTCCTGGATGAGTTTTCTCTGCGATGAGTTTTCTCTGTATTGTGGAAGAGAAATAAGATGAGCTCCTCCGGTGACAATCAGCCAGCCGCAAGTTCCCCGGCAGACTCCCGCCCTGAAGAGTTGCCACCTGTACAGCCGCCGTCAGCTGGCTTCATCGTGCAGTTGTTTCTCGTGCCAGCGTTGATTGTCATGGCTGTCATCGCAGTTTGGGCAATGTTCGGCAAACTCGCCGATTCGGGTGCCGACTGGACTCAGTTGGTCGCCGAGCTGGGGAGCGGAAATGAGCATCGGCAATGGCGATCAGCTCAAGAACTGGCACAACTGCTTCGTAACGACCAAATCAGCCCCCCCACGGACCGCCCGCCGCTCAGCGAAATCCCCGAAGTCGCCGACGCCCTCGTCGATCTGCTCACCAAATCGCTGAATACAGCGAATCCGTCAGAGGAAGAGCTGTTGCAGCAGAAGTTTTTGGCCCGAGCACTGGGCAGCCTCAATGCGGATGAGAAAACACTTCCTGTACTCGCAATTGCGTTGCAGCCAACACGTGACCTTGCCGTGCGGGAAAGCAGCCTGATGTCCGTCACCACAATCATGGGGCGTCGGTTCGACCGCGAAATTGGTTACCAAACGGCGGACACAGGCGAAAACAACATGGAAATCCCGGTCCGCAAGCCGCTCGCCGAAGGCCTGCTCGAGGACGAAGAGCTATTGAAGCAAATTCAGACAGCATCCCAGGATTCAGAGCCAATGCTGCGCAGCCTTGCAGCATACGCACTTGGAAATATTAGCGGCCCCGAGTCAATCGACCTGCTTCGCGTCATGCTGCTTGACGGCGATTCACGAACGCGTGCCAACGTCGTGATGTCGCTGGCCCGAAACGGTGTTGCGGAGGCTGTGCCGGAATTGCTCCGCATTCTTGCCGACTCGATGAAGCCCTTCCCGAACGATGAAACCAAATTCGAGGATGAGTCAGCGCGATTGAGAGCCATTGCGGAATACGAAGCAGAGCGTCCCGTGCTGGCTCGGAATGGGCTGCGGGCCGCCCTTGATCTCTGGCTGGTAACACCCGCTGAAGCACGGCAGGACCTGCTGAATGCGATTCAGGAAATCTCTGATGCCTCCGGCCTCCCCGCCAGTGTCAACCTGCAGGCTCGCGAACTGCAGAGACTGCTTGATGCCAACACAGACGCCGGCTGATCACACAGCAGCATCCCCTTGCAAACCACTCGACCAAACCCGGTTCCCCGGCTATTCTCTCGCAAGCCGGAACTGACAGCGCAAATGGTTTGCTCCGGTGCTCAGCATCTGCGTGCCGGTGTTTTTCACTCATTTGAGCACCCACCTGAGCGTTGACTGCCTGTGCACTCGGAATTCGCCCGGGGACGACCCGACCAGCGTCTCCATCACCAGTCAGGCACACGCTCCCAACCACCGTTCCAGAACAGGATTCACAAGATGTCAACTCCCCCCCGCGTCCTCCTGCTTGCCGGTGACTTTGTCGAGGACTACGAGATTATGGTCCCGTTCCAGACGCTGCTGACTCTGAATGTTCAGGTTGATGCGGTCTGCCCGGGGAAAGCCAGCGGCGACCAGGTTCGCACTGCGATCCACGACTTCGAGGGTGATCAGACTTATTCCGAGAAGCCCGGTCACAACTTCACACTGAATGCAGACTTCAACAATGTCTCGACCGCCGACTTTGACGGCCTTCTGATTCCCGGGGGCAGAGCGCCCGAGTACCTGCGACTGGACCAGCGTGTCCTGGAGATCGTTCGGGAGTTTCATGCTGCAGGAAAACCAATTGCTGCCATTTGCCACGGCGTGCAGATTCTTACCGCCGCCGGAATTCTTGCCGGACGCACCGTGACCTGCTACCCGGCGTGCAGTCCCGATCTGCAACTGGCCCAGGCCAGCTATGCAGAGACTGCGATTGACGGCGTGCATGTGGATGGCAACCTGATCACAGCCCCCGCCTGGCCGGCCCATCCCGCCTTCTGTCGCGAATTCCTGAAGTCGCTCCGTGTGATTTGAACAGCCATTCGCCGACGAACTCTCAAAATCCGATCGGACTCTGAAGGAAACGGGCGTGAACCGGCCGGCTCAGCGCTTGCTGCCATGGACGGCTTACCTCGCCCGATATCGACGGTGCGTTGATGAGTGAGAAACAGTGACACACCTTTGTCCTCGCATTACGTGTTTTTCAGCGTATTGGGCAGCTGCCTGACAAAATGGGACGCACGGCAAACCCGACTATGCGATAAGTCGGCTGCCGGATGTTGTCTGTGTCAACTGGCAGCTGCATTGCCGCGGACAGGGCGGCATCCGGCATTTTCGGTTCACGGCGGCGGGACCGCTGTCTTGTATCGCTTCGGTACGCAGCCCGTTACATGGCGTTCACGATCGCTTTCGGTGGATGCAGGACTTCCGAATTCCGGTGATTTCGTCTCCCTTAACCGTTCCGTGTATTGAACTTCCGGCGTCCAGCCGATAAGTTTCCGGATTCCTTCCGTCCACGACATTCTTGTCAGATGGGCAGAAACACAGTTCTCCGCACGCTTCTGCCTTGTCGCAGATCAGCCTGTCGAGTTCTGCAACAGCACAGCGCAATCGACTTCTCCAAACGAAAAACACTGCGATTTGGCAGTGAAGTGTCATTTGTGGAGTTTCCAGGCCGATCAATCGACGGCAGGTTGTGCAGCCTCCCCTGAAGCTTCAGGCCGGTGGTGAATGCGTGCTGATCAGAACAGTTCGGTGACGGCTTTCGATGTGTTGTCGAAAGCGGTGCGGGGTCGAGAAATTTCTTCAGGAGTTTTCAGGGGAATGGGTCGTTACACCGGGCCGAAGTGCCGAATCAACCGCCGTTTGGGTGAAAATGTCTACGAATCTGCTGGTGCAATCATCAAGAAGGGGAAGGAGTCTCCCCCCGGCCAGCACAAACGTCGTAAGAAGCTGACCAACTACGGTGCAGCTCTGATCGAGAAGCAGAAGATTAAGTTCTACTACGGCCTGCGAGATCGTCAGCTGTATCGATACTACGACATTGCAAAACGAACCCGCGGTAACACCGGTGCTGCCCTGCTGTTGCTGTGCGAACGACGACTTGACAATGTTGTTCGTCGCGCCGGCTTTACTCTCACTCGCCCCCAGGCCCGCCAGGGAATCGTTCACCGTCACTTCCAGCTCAATGGAAAGACCGTGAACAAGCCGGGCATTATGGTTCGCCCGGGTGATGTCATCACCCTGCGAAACCGCCCCAACGTCCGCAAGCTGTACTCGAACATTGAAGGAGCAGCAGGGGATGCCGAATGGCTTTCTGTGGATGATGAAAACAAGAAAATCGTAATTACCACCCTCCCAACGATTGATGACGTGACCCTCAAGGTAGACGTCGGTCCGGTCGTGGTATTCATGTCTCGCTGATCATCGCATCAACGGGCAGCCAACAGGGGCCGACGGCAAGAAGTCGTCGGCCTTTTTTTTTCGCAAAAGATCGATGGCCCGCTTTTCCCTGCCGCTACCAGCGTTCCGCCGCCACCGTCCGGATTGCTGACCACGGGAAAGCGCCTTGGTGACCGGTTCAATCTGTCCGCACTGTCCGAGGCGAAGCTATCATACTCAAGCAACAGGACCTTCTGCGTCACGGCTGAAGACGTCACCCAATACAACCCCTTCGTGATCCGGTTCTACTGTCTCGCTGTCATTTGGCCACCGACGGTCACCCAGTCCTTCGCCCGATGCGGGTTCTGTCAATTCGCCAATCAGTCAGCAGGGGCGGGCGCCATCGGATCAAGCGATCGACAGCTCGCAAAATTAATTCACCCCGTAAACCACCTCTGGCAAAAAGCTGAATGATGGATCCTCGGTTCATACGCAACTTCAGCATCATCGCTCATATTGACCATGGCAAAAGTACGCTTGCCGATCAATTACTGCTCAAAAGCGGCACGATCACGCAGCGCGAATTTCGCCAGCAGATTCTTGACGATCTGGATATTGAGCGGGAACGCGGAATCACCGTCAAAGCTCGTTCGGTGACCATCAACTGGACGCATCAGGGGGATGTTTACGAACTCAACCTGATCGACACTCCCGGACACGTGGATTTCCACTACGAAGTGAATCGCAGTCTGACGGCCTGTGAAAGTGCGCTGCTGCTGATTGACGCCTTCCAGGGTGTGCAGGCTCAGACCGTCGCCAATGCCTACGCCGCGATTGAAGCAAACCTGGAGATCATTCCGGTCGTGAATAAGATTGACCTCCCGGTCACCCGCATCGACGATGTGCTGGAGGAGACCGAGAACATTCTTGGACTGGATGCGACCGACGCCCTGCAGGTCAGTGCCAAGGCCGGGTTGAACATCGAAAGTGTCTTCGATGCGATCATCATGCGCACCCCGGGGCCGTCGGGAAACCCTGACGACCCTCTAAAAGCACTCGTCTTCGACAGTAAGTACGATAATTACCGGGGAGTAATCACCTACATTCGCGTGTTCGATGGGCGAGTCCGCAAAGGGGATAAGATCCGTTTCATGCGGGAACAAATCGCCTGTGAAATTCTGGAAATCGGACAGTTTCGGCCAGGAATGACACCCTGCGATGAGCTTGGGGCAGGGCAGGTGGGTTATATCCTCACCGGGGTCAAGGAACTCAGTAAAGTCACCGTGGGGGATACCGTCACGCACGATGACAAACCCGTAACTTCACCGCTGCCCGGCTATCAAAAGCCAAAACAGATGGTCTTTTGCGGCATGTTCCCGATTGATGCCACAGACTTTGAGAACCTTCGTGACGAACTCTCCAAACTCGCCATGAATGACTCCAGTTTCTCATTCCTGCCGGAAACTTCCGATGCCCTCGGGTTCGGATTTCGGTGCGGATTTCTGGGCATGCTGCACATGGAAATCATTCAGCAGCGTCTGGAAGGCGAGCAGAACATGGATCTGATCCAGACTGCTCCCAACGTCACCTATGAAATTCTCACTCGCGACGGGACGACAATGGTGATCGACAACCCCGAGGATGTTCCGGACCCCGGCATCATCAATGAATTTCGGGAGCCGCTGGCCAAAGTCACCTTCATTGTTCCCGCGAAGCATGTCGGCACCATCATGCAGCTCTGCCAGGACCGCCGCGGTGTCTATCGCACAACGGAGTTCCTGGGAACCCAGCGAACGCAGCTGACCTATGAACTGCCACTCAGCGAAATTGTCTACGACATGTACGACAAGCTGAAAAGCGTGACCTCAGGCTACGGGACAATGGACTACGAGATCATCGGCTTTCAGGCCGCCGATCTGGTCAAAATGGATATCCTCGTCAAGGGTGTCAAAGTGGACGCCTTGTCCACAATTGTGCACCGGTCCAACGCCGAACGCCGTGGACGGGCACTCGTCAAACGTCTGAAGGGCGAAATCACAAAACATCAGTTTGAGATTGCACTGCAGGCGGCAATCGGAACCCGAGTAATTGCTCGCGAAACCATCTCGGCTCTCCGCAAGAATGTCACAGCAAAATGTTACGGCGGAGATATCTCCAGAAAACGGAAACTGCTGCAGAAGCAGAAAGAGGGTAAGAAGCGAATGAAGCAGTTCGGGGAAGTTGAGATCCCCCAAAAGGCCTTCCTGTCGGTCCTTGAGTCCAACAAAGAGGACTGACTTCCAGAAATGCACGCTTCTCCGTTATCGCAGCGGGTATCGACAGGAATCGCTCTTGGTTGTCTGCTCTGTTGCTGGGCCGTCCTTACAACACAACAACAGACTCATCCCGATTCGCGCGAGCCAGCATGGATTGATCCGGCCACCGCTCCGCAATCGCATTCCATTGTTCGCTGGGTCAGCGTGGAACAGCTGCCCGCCCCGATTGCGGTCATGGACAGCGTCTTCTGGGAACCTGATGACACCACCAGTCTCCGCAAGAAAATCATGACCGCCCCCATTGTCAGGGGAGCCTCAGTGCTGGAGATAGGCACCGGATCCGGAATTGTCGCCCTGTGCTGCCTGCAGGCCGGTGCCGCCCGCGTCATCGCCACGGATTTGAATCCCGCCGCAGTCGCGAACGTC
>JAFMMM010000235.1 GCA_017859815.1 Planctomycetota bacterium
TCTCTGCCGATTCCGAGCAGCGACGTGCACGTGCGGCAGCCGAGGCGCCGCCCGCTACTCCTCCAACGATCACAATTCTCAGGGGCTGGTCGGGCATCGCTGTGGACTTCCAGTGCAGGGTATGCTGCAGACCTGCTGCAGCGAAATTCAACGACAGATTTCAGGCTGCGAAGAGATCCTGCCGATCCGCCGGACTGTTCGGGGCACTCTCGCCCTGCAGCAATTCACAGATTCGCCGGGCGGCATTGTCGCTGGCCCCCGGAACTGCTGTTGTTGCTGACAGCTGCCGGAATTCGCGGCGATGGGCGGCAAACACATCGGGCTGCCGGATCCAATGAAGGGAGATTTCAGCGATCTCGGTGATGTCTGACTGCGGATTTCCACTGGAGATAAATTCCGGCATCAGCTCCCGCTCGGCAATCAGGTTGGGCAGTGTGATGAAGCGACAGTGCATGAGGAACCGTGAGAGAAAACGGCTGATCGAACCGATGCGGTAGAGCACGATTCCGGGGCGCTGTCGGGCCAATAGTTCAAGGCTGATAGAGCCGCTGACAAGCAGGCAAAAATCAGCTGCCGCAATGACTTCCGGAGTTTTTCCCAGCTGATAGGCAAGACGCAGTTCCGGGTGAATCCGCTGTTGAATTTCCTGACACAGGTTCAGCTGATCTTCCCGATAGCTTCCCACAACCCAGCGAACTTCGGGAATCTCAGCGGAGATTTTTGAAGCAATCTGCAGTTGCACTTCCCAGTTTGCGGCAATTTCGTGTCGCCGTGAACCGGGAAGCAAAGCCACGACAGGTTGTGCCCCTGTCCCGCGGATTGTGCGGACCAGTTCCTCGTCAATTGGATAATCCGCAGCCTGATCAAAAAATGGGTGTCCGACATGGCTGCATTCGATTCCCCGGTCTCGATACCAGTTGTACTCGAACGGCAGTGTGCACAGCACATGGTCAACCCAGCGTCGGACTTTCTTCAGTCGCCATGGTGCCCATGCCCACAGTTGGGGAGGAAGATAGTAGATCACAGGGATGCCGCGTTTCTTTGCGGCTTTGGCAATCCACCAGTTAAAGCCGGGGAAGTCGACCAGCACAACAGCGTCGGGAGGCGAACTGTCGAAATGAGCCTCCGCCAACTGGACCAATCGGCGAAAACGTGCCAGCAGCGGCAGGACGCGAAGAAAGCCCATCACCGCCATCGTGGTCAGTTCGAACAGCAAATGGCAGCCGGCGGCCTGCATCGCCGGGCCGCCAAATCCTTCCAGGCGGATTTCAGGATTCAGTTTCTGCAATGCGGAGGTCAGCCGAGCTGCGTGCTGGTCGCCGCTTGGTTCGCCCGCTGAAAAGAAAATCCTCATACCGCTGTGCCCGCCCCGTGGTAGTCCGTCGAATTGCTTGCCTGGAGCCATAAAGCTCTGTTCCGTCAGAAATTTTGTTCCGCTGCAGCCCTGCCGATTTTGACAGGAACGGTCGGAAAGTTCTAGACTTGCCTGAATCAGGATCGTGCTGCGATTGCCTGACCGGCACGGAACAGCCGGGAGGGCACGCCACCAGCGACTGGCCGGGAATTCGAGGCGGTGGCTGGACGCGTGAACCTGACGCGGAGTTTTCTTTCCGCAGGCATTGTGATGCCTCGGTGTATGTTCAGCATGGATGTGTTCAGCATGGATGCCAAAATCAAGGGTCGTACCACGCAGGTTGTCTGCGTCATTCCCGCTCGCCTGGAGTCTTCGCGGCTTCCCCGCAAGTTACTGCTGGACGCCGGTGGAAAGCCGCTGATACAGCACGCGTGGGAAGCAGCCACCGCCTGCCCTGAATTCAGCGAAGTGGTGATCGCGACAGACTGCACGGAAATTGCCGCTGTTGTGGAGCGATTCGGGGGGCGGGCAGAGCTGACGCGCGATCATTCCAGTGGCACTGATCGGATTGCTGAGGTCGTGGAACGCTGCTTTTCGAATGCTGATATTGTGGTCAACCTGCAGGGCGATGAACCTGAACTCAGCAGCGATGTTGTGGCGGCCCTTGTGCAAACGATGCGACGGGGGGATGCAGAAATGGCGACGGTGGCCGCACCGTTGGTTTCTGCCCGGTTGATTCGCGATCCGTCCTGCGTCAAAGTGGTTCTGGACCAAAGCGGAAATGCCCTGTACTTCAGCCGTGCGCCCATTCCACACAGTCGAGATTTTTCGATCGAGCAAGTACTGGAGGCCGTTGAGCCCACGCCATTTTTGATGCATGTCGGTCTTTACGCGTTTCGGCGTGAATTCCTGCTGAAACTGACTCAGATGCCGCCATCGCCGCTGGAACAACTGGAGAAGCTGGAACAGTTGCGTGCGCTTCAGGCCGGGGCCCGCATCGCTGTTGCTGTGGTGGATCACGCCGCAGCCGGAATCGATACCGCAGATGATTTTGCGGCGTTTCTTACTCGCCTTGACCATTGTCCGGAACGGCGTGCTGCCTGATCCGTTGCTGCAGGAGTCAGCCGTTGGCCAGGGCCGACGGCGTTTCTGGCTGGCCCTGAAACCTCAGCCTCGGCCCACATACAGCTGATCGCGGGGCAGCACGATGGCGTCGAGGAAGTTGACATCGAGCGGCATCTGCAGCATTGCCATGGCCGCCTGCACGATTGATTCCACAGGCATCATAGGCTCGGAATCTGAATCCAGTGCAGTGTTTTCCCGTCGTTCGACCAGCACGTTGCCGGGGTGCAGGCAGCTCACGCAGATTCCCAGTTCCCGGCCCTCCAGAGCGGTGGCGTGAGTCAGGCCCTGAACGCCGAACTTTGCTGCGGTGTAGGCAGCAGAGTGCATGCGCGGACGTTGAGCTGAGATGGATCCGATATTCAGGATCCTCCCGCCGCCGGATTCTTTCATGCTGCGAAATGCTGCTTTTGAGCACAGGAATGCACCAGTCAGACAGGCACCAACGACGTTGTTCCAGGCGTCGAGACTCAGTTCTTCAACCGGTCCGCCGTCAAAGTTTCCGGCGTTGTTGATCAGGATGTCCACCGGGCCGAAGCAGGATGCGGCCGCAGCGAATAATCTCTGGACATCCGGTTCAGAGGAAACATCGGCAGAAACCGCATGCAATTTTTCCGCATCACCGCCAAGGCTGGCGACCGCTGACTGCAGTCGGTCCTCGCTGCGTCCGCACAGCACAATACGATCGCCAAGCTCAAGAAATCTGCGGCACAGCCCGAGCCCAATGCCTGATCCGCCACCAGTAATAATCACTGTCCGTGACTGATTTCTCTCCGACGCCATGCTTTTGCTCCAGGGCCTGATTCCAAATCCACCGCTGCCGCAATTTTATGCCTGTCGCGGGAATCTGTGCAAACGGGATGAAAAGAATGCTTGTCCGGCAGCGATGAGATGCATCAATAGCCGCAGAGCGTTATCGCAGAGGTGGTGTCAGTCAAGGGAGCGAACGATGTGGGCGGCAAGCGAACAGGTGGAATGGGGCACATTGGAATCCACCGTAATTGTTGAGAACACTGCTGGGAGATCCTCAGGCAGTGTGCCCGGGCCGTCGCAACAGAACACAGCCCCCCGGGACTTTCCCCAACGACAAAGTGAATCCACGCCGCTCAGGATCAGCTATTCGACGCAGCGTCCGACTGTGGCTCTGCGGATGCAGGATCACTCGATGCTGGCGATAAGTTGCCTGCTGTCGGGAGCGTTGCTGCTTGCCGCTGTTTTCTTTTAACCGGATCCCTGGAGTCACCTGCGGCCTCCTGGTTGCCAACTGAACCGGGAGCAGGACCAGAGGGATGGCCCTGATCACCAGCGTCTGAAGGGGCTTGCGGATGGTCGTTGAAACTGCCGTCAGCCTGAGGCGGCAAAGGTAGATTCAGCCTGCCGGAATTGCGCAGAGCATTCGTCAGCAGGTATTCGATCTGCCCATTCACACTTCGGAAATCATCGTCAGCCCAGCGCCGGATTTTAGCCAGCAGCCCTGAAGGCAGACGCAATGGAAACTGATCTCTTTTCGCCATGTGCAGATCTTCCGATAGTCGATCCGATTTCATGCTGAAAACGAGGCTGAAATTCTGTAGGTCAGTGAAGAGTTCCGGTGTTCACCACAGGCTGCGTATGGCGGTCACTGCAAAGAACCACCAGCAGATTTGACACCATCTGTGCGCGACGTTCGTCGTCCAGTTCGACGATCTTCTGGTCTGACAATTCATCAAGAGCCAATTGCACCATGCCAACAGCACCCTCCACGATGCGGGTTCGCGCTGAAACAACGGCCTGAGCCTGCTGTCTCTGCAGCATTGCAGCAGCAATTTCCTGCGCGTACGCAAGGTAGGAGATGCGAGCTTCCGTCACCTCAACGCCTGCCTGCTCCAAACGATCCTGCACGTCGCGACGCAATTCATCGGCAATCTCTTCTGGATTCCCGCGGAGGCTGACCGCGTCATCGTCATTGTCGTACGGATGACGCGACGCCAGGGCACGCAATGCCGCCTCGCTTTGTACGGCCACAAAATCCTCGTAGTCATCAACCTCAAAGACCGCTTCTGCTGTATTGATGACTTTCCACACCACCACCGCTCCAATCTCAATCGGATTGCCATCCTTGTCGTTGACCTTCGACGGCTTGGGGGCGGTTCGCGAAGCCGGCGTAATGACCTGACCGGCCTGGTTGCGTACCTCGTGCTGAATTTGTGATCCGGTTTCAAAATTTCGGATTCGCAGCGAGATTTTTCGTTTGCTGTAGAACGGGTTGACCCAGAAGAACCCGGAGTCACGGATGGTTCCCTTGTAGTTGCCAAACAGCAGCAAAATTCGAGCCCCGTTGGGGGGAACGGCCTGAAAACCAAACAGCGAGATCACGATGGCAACGATCAGTGTGATCGCCGTTGAAATCGTGAAGACATCCGGATTCATAAAGAGTGAAACGATCACCGGAACAGCGATGAGGCAGGTCACCAGAATCGGCCAGCCCGAACGTGCTTGAAAACGAATTTCCTGCATGGATTTCTTCCTTGTGTCGCGGTTTGGGCAGTTTTTCAGTGGCGAATTTCATAAGAGTATCAAAATGATATTGAAGTGATATCATGTTTGTAAAAAAAACAGCGATTCCTGTTTATTTGGAAATCGAATGGGCTCATTTTTGGGCTGGGACTGTGGAGCGAATTTGGCATATGCTGCTGCGGTTTTCGGCAGCGAATGACGACTTCCGCTTCTGAGCAGCGATTCGGTTTCCTGAGATTCGGCGTTGGGAATGCGTAATACAAGCGTGGGGATTTTGCTGATCGTTTGCTCCGCAGCAGGGCTTACGCTGCTGGGGCTGGCGGGCCTTGTTCGGGCTGACCAGCTGTACGGCAGGCAGAACCTCGTGGATCGTCAGTTGGTTTGGTTCCTGCTGGCATTGGGGGCGATGGCAGTGACTGCGTTAACCCCTTACCGACTTCTGCGTTTGTGGGGGATTCCTGTCTGGCTGTTCAGTCTGCTGCTATTGGTTGTGGTGCTGTTTATGCCGGCGCTGAATGGTTCACGCCGTTGGATCCCATTGGGTTTATTTGACCTGCAGGCGAGTGAGCCGGCGCGTCTTGCCTTTGTGATGGCCCTCGCTTCCTGGTTGATGCATCGCGACAGTCAGCGTCGTCTGCCGGGTTTATTTGTGCCGGGTCTGCTGGCTTTGGTTCCGATGCTGTTGATCATGATTGAGCCGGACCTGGACACGGCGTTGCTGTTCCTGCCAGTCCTGGCGGCCATGCTGCTGGCAGCGGGGGCACAGTTTCGTCATTTGCTTGGTGTCGCCGGGCTGATGTTTTGCAGTCTGCCGTTGCTGTGGTTGCAGATGTCGGCAGAGCAACAGTCGAGAATTGTTTCTGTTGTGATGCAGCGCGATGGTGGCGACGCGCCCACCGGAGACGGATATCATTTGCATCAGGCCAAGCAGGTACTTGCCTTAAGCGGGATGCAGGGAAGTTTTTGGAGGGATGAGCCGGTCCTGGACGATCCGGCGGCATATCGGCTTCCGGCTGCGGGGACTGACTTCATTTTCACAATGATTGGCGAACGGTTTGGTGTGAGTGGCTGCCTGTTGGTGTTGCTGTTGCATGGGATTCTGATCTGGCAGGCAGTTTGTACTGCCGTGGCGTGTCAGGAGTCGTGGGGGCGATTAGCAGCGGTTGGGCTGATGACTCTAATGGGGGTTCAGGTCGTTCTGAATACTGCGATGACGGTCGGTTTGGTACCGATCACCGGGACGGCGTTGCCGCTGTGCAGTTACGGCGGCAGCAGCTTGATCTCCACATACGCCGCTCTCGGTGTGTTGATTAGTATCCGCAGAACTGCGAGCTGGGAGGCTGCGGTGCCGAGTTTTCTGAAACTTGAGTCGCTGCAGTCCGCAGGATAATCCTCAGACGCCCTGGCCTGGATTCGTTCCGGGAATACTGCGGGGAGCGGCATGTGTGCGGCAGCAGCAGGGGTTGTGCTGCCCGAGGTTGGCGACGTGGTCAGGCGATTCAGCGGATTGCCAGAATTGAGCAAAAGTTGAAGCACTGAAACCATGGGATGACCTGGCGAAATCCGGAGTCGCTCAGTCGCTGGCAGTGACGATCGAGGGATTCTGGAATCAGCATATTCTCAATGGCCGTGCGTTTCCGGGCAATTTCGAGATCGCTGTAACCATTGGCGCGTTTGAAATCGTGGTGTAACTCAGTCATGAGTTCCTGAGTGACCGGTTCTTCAAAGCAGATCTTCTCTGAAAGCAGTAAGGCGCCGCCGGGCAGAATACCGGCAGCGATCCTGTGAATGACATTGTCTCGTTCGGAGGGCGCGATGAACTGCAGAGTCAGATTCATGACGACCAACGACGCATTGGTGACCTGGATCTCTCGCAGATCCTGTTCTTCAATCCTGAGCGTGCACGAATGGCTCCACCTGGCTGAAGCTTCGCGCAGCTCCTTGATCATTGCATGAGACTTGTCGACAGCATGTACTGTGACTGACGCCGGAGCGAGTGCGCAGATTTGTTTTGTCGCGGCGCCAAGGGAGCAGCCCAGATCCCAGACGTCCGTCTGCGCACGGACAAAGCGTTCGGTCAACTGGCCAATCACGGCCAGCATCGAGCCGTAGCCGGGTACTGACCTCGCGATCATGTCCGGGAAGACGCTGACCACCTGCTCATCAAAGCGGAAGTCACCTGCCTGGCTGAGCAGCGAAGTGTAGAGGGTATCCTTGTTCACCCAATGATGCTCTTTGTGAGTCAGGAATTGCGGAAAAGCTGGGTTGCAGGCAGTGGAGGGCGGAGCGGACTGCAGCGGAGGTCAGTTCCGTTCTGCAGGAGCGCGAAGCTGCCATGCAGGAATCCAAACTTCCTGCGTGGGTTTGAATCCAAACTCCGATTCCATTCGCTCACCCATGTCGGCAAAGTGCCCGGCACCGTAGAAGATGCCAATTTTGCGATGATTTTCTAATTCCTTCCGCAGGACTTCGAGGCATTTGCGATTTCGTTCTGTGATGATCGTTGAGGTTCCATCGGCGCCGGAAAATGCATCTCCGGCACCCGCCTTGACCAGTTGACTCGCGCCGATTCGCCGCATGGCCCAGGAGCGGTCGGCCGCAAAGGCGGAAAACAGCAAGTCGAGGTTCATGGCGAGAGGATTTTGCTGCTGCTGAGCGGACAGCGAACGGCCCATTTCATTGAGCAGCATTTTGGAGAAGCTTTCCCCCCGCGCGAGCATGGTGGCTTCGAATTCTTCGGCGGTCATGTCAGCGTGAACGAAGTTCTCCGGGGTGTAGTCAACCGCTGACAACTGAAACTCCATTCCCAGCATATCTTTCATACTGAGCTGCAGAACGGAAATTGCAGCAAAGCCAATTTTCGCATCGTTCCACTCGTCTTCATCAGAGAGTGAGGGGCGTCGTTCTGACCCCTGTCCGCCCGGACGGAGTCCCATTTCAACCGCTCGCTCCGGCATCACTGCTTCGAAAAGGACGACGTCATACTCGGGAAAGATCTCATTCAGTTTTTCGTAGTACTCTGCATCACCAAGATGGACGGCCCCGATCAGATCGACCTGAGCATTGGGGAACATCTCCGATTCGCTGTAAGTCTTGACAGATGTTTCCAGGGCCATTGCGAGTCGGCGTTCGTTGCGACGAATGCGTATGTAGGTCTCTTCCTGTTTTTCCTCAGACTGCTCCGCCTGTTTAGCGGGCTTTTGCTGAGCAGGCAGGGATTCGCAGAACAGCCCGCTGATGATCAGAGTCAGCACCATGGCTGCCGGGCGGCCCGTGATCCTGGGCGGGGCATTGGTTGAGAACTGTGTAATGAATTGACTGAGCATGGCAAGTTGTCCCGTCCCCAATATCGGGGGTGTTGCGAGGCTGTTCTTCAGTTCCAGTTGTCGTTGCGTCCTGATGATGGTGGTTTCCTCTCTGAAACTCCAGCCCGGTT
>JAFMMM010000236.1 GCA_017859815.1 Planctomycetota bacterium
CACGCTTTGCTCCGCGGTCGGTGTACACATGGGCCAGCTGATGATCCGCGACGGCAAATGCTCGCGATGCACCGCAGTCCAGCGATTCCCAGCCCAGTGGCTCCCGACGCACCCGCAGCAATCCGGCCTCACGCAGATGTCGATTCAGATGAATCGGCCGCGAGACCTGTGAAATCCCATATTCGGACACAACAAGCACTTCGGAATCCGTCTCCTGAGCGAGCGCGATCAAACGCCCGGCCTGTTCATCCAGGTCCCGAATATCCTGATTCACCGCGGGATCTTCCGGACCCAGTCGCTGCAGGTTGTAGTCAAGGTGCGGCAAATACACGAGCATCAGCGCGGGCTGTGCCGTTTTCCACAAATCACAGGAGGCATCCGTGATCCAGCGAGTACTGCGAATGTCCGCTGTCGGTCCCCAGAAATTAAACAGCGGGAACTGCCCCAGTCGCTGCTGCAGCTGGTCCCGCAGGTCTGCGGGTTTACTGTAAAGATCCGGTAACTTTCGCCCGTCGGCCGGGTATGAAGGCCTCGGTGTGACCGACCACTCCACATCGGCATACATGTTGTACCACCAAAACATCTTAGCCGTCCGGTGCTGCGGCCCCAGCTGTCGCCGAGCCGCCTCGTAAACCTTTTCGCCCTTGATCAGATGATTGCTCTGCTTCCAGAACATGACTTCGCTGAGTTCCCGGAAGTACCAGCCATTCCCCACAATCCCATGCTGTGCCGGCATCAACCCGGTCAGCATCGAAGCCTGCACGGAGCAGGTCACGGCGGGCAGTACAGTCTGCAGGGGGCGAGCAAACCCGGTTTCCGCAAGCCGCTGCAGGTGCGGAGTGTGCGCACCAATCATTGCAGGGGTCAGTCCGACACAATTCAGCACCATGAGTCGTCGCATGCCGCAACCTGCCATCTTCTGAAAACCACACTGAACAGACCCGAAACACAATGAACCTGATCCAGCGGCTGTTGCCATTCCTGACCGGAACCAATTCCGGACCTGTGGCGATGAATATCGGCTCGTCCCGAAATCCACTGCCCACTCTATCCTAGTCGGTTGCCCCCGCGTTCCGCACGACTGCCGGTCTCTCTCTCCCTGCGGTTTTTCATGGATTTCTGAATTCACGCCTGCTCAGCCGCTTTCCCCCCGTTCAACACGCAGATTCGCCGGGCATGAACTCGGGGAAAGTGGAGTTCCCGCAGGGGCTTTGCTAGAGTTCCAGTCCCGGTGGACTGCAGCCGCTCCCTGAACCGATATCCGGTCAGACACCTGCCACACAGTTTCCCGGAAACCCCTCGGGAATCACCTTGCAACTCAGCTGGTCAAAAGACAACCGTCTCACAAAATTCACAATGCGTGTCCCAGAAACTGCCGTCGCTCGCCCGACACAGAAACGGGATCCGCAAAGCGGTCACAACAAGGCGCTCACTGCTATGAATGAACGCGAAAAAGGTGCTGCAGAATGGTACCGCAAAGGGACTGAAGCCATGGGGCACCAGAACTGGAATTATTCGGTGGAGTGCTTCACCAATGCCGGTCGCCTGGCTCCGGACAATCTGCTCTACCGACAGGCTCGCGTTGGCTGCCTTCGCAAATCCTACGGAGAGAACGGCACCGGGGCCCGCATGGCCGGGGTCCGACTGGTGGCCATCAAAGGACGAATCAAAAAAGCAAAGATGTCGAAAAACTGGAAAGCTGTGGAGACAGCCGCCGAAGAGGGTTTGGCAATTAACCCATGGGATGCACAGTTGTTCTTCGACCTCGGGGTAGCCACGCAGGAACAGGAGAATATGGATATCGCTCGGTACGCCCTCGAGCGAGCGGTTGAACTGGACCGCAACAATGTCGATTTCAATCGACGGCTTGGGGAGTTTCTGTTTGAACGTCGCGACTATAAACCAGCACGAACCTGCTTTGAGCGTGTCTACAAGCTGGAGCCAACCGACAGCGAAGCACGCAGCATGATGGGAAGGATCGATGCAGCCACAGTCCTCGATCGCAAGGGACTTGACGACGCCGAATCAACGCGCGATGCCATGGTGGAACAGCCCGAAGAACCGGTCAATGCCTACGAGGCAGATCGTCGAGCGCGTCGCGGACGTTCCGCCGCTGCCGCTCCCGGCGAGTCCGAGGAAGCAGACCTGATTCACGCCATTCGAAAAGACCCCAAAAACCTCGGGCTCTATCTGAAGCTTGCTGACCACTACAAGAATGCCCGCAAGCTGGGACAGGCCTCTGATCAACTGGAGAAGGCACTGGAAGTCGATCCGGACAACGGGGAAATCCGTGAACTCCAGCTGGAAATTGAGGTATTGCGACTGCGCGAAGAGGCAGCACTGGCGGAAAAACGCGCGCGAGCCTATCCGGATAAGGAGCATCTCGTCGAAAAAGCAAAAATGCTCACACAGCAGGTGATCCAAAAAGAAGTGGAACTGCTGACTCTGGGCGTTGAACTCAATCCAACAGATCTGAAAAAGAAATTTGAACTGGCCCAGCGTCTGGCGTCTCGCCATATCAAGGACTTCGCCCGCGCGATTCCTCTGCTGCAGCAGTCCACTGCCAACCCCAACATTAAACTGGCTGCAACCGTGCTGCTCGGCGAATGCTTCGCACGCGAGGGTCGCAATGACCTGGCTCGCCGACAGCTGCAAAAAGCTGTCGAAGGCCTCAACTTCCAGGACCATCCCAACGAATTCCGGTCATCTCATTACCTGCTGGGACGCCTGTATCAGGCAGCAGGAAAAATCGACGAGGCCGAACACCATTACGGAGAAGTCCTGGCGGTGGATTATGAGTATCGCGACGTTCTGAAACGCATGGAACAACTGGGAGAAGCAGGCGACAACTGATCACAGATCAGTACCGAACGCCGCAGCAATCGCCTGCCATCACAGCGGTGTTTGCTGCGAGTCCCTCGAAACGACGCGCACCTGAAAACTCAGAAGCAACGTCCGGAACGCGTGTCGACTCCCTCACCGCTGCGTGGAGTCGTACCGCCGCAGATCCCAACCGGGTTACGTGCACTTGCCATGAGTTCCCGGTTCTTACGTGGATTGCCGCACTCGCCAAATGCAGCCCTGCCTGCAGTCACACAACCCGAACGGCAGCTCCACGGACGCTGCGAAGATCCGCAGTGTTCTGGAACAGGTCTCCGCGATGATAGGGGTAGAACAGCCGCCCAATTTCATCACTCAGGCGAAACACGTATTCAACCCGGAAGGAGTCGAAGCTGACTTCCTCCGCGGAACGAGGCACCTCCGTCGGATACAGACTCTCGATTTCGTAGTTGAAAATCTGTCTTCCTTCGCCGGGAGTCTCCATCTCATAAACGCGAACCATGGCATCACAGCGACCGCGAAACAGTGTGTTCCCGTTGCGTTCGTACAACGAAAAATTGCTCACGTCGATACAGATGACGAAGCTGACGTCAAAATCTGCCCCCAGATCCTGAGGATGATTCCAGTCCGGATTCTGTGTCAGCCAGTTCTGCACGTCATCATAGGGAATGACCTCGATCTTTCGGTTCGCCAGCTGGTGTGTCACGCGGCTGGCAATGATGTGATCCAGATCGATAAAATTGTATTTCAATTCGTCCGGTGCATAGCACATGACCGCGACACGAACATCACGATCGGTCAGAGATTTGCCGGTATCACGTTCAAACAACGGCTGTTCCTGGGGCGGTCCGCCCAGCAGATACCCCAGAATCATGATGTAATTGCAACCGGGTACGGAGACCAGCAGCACGATTGCCAGCAACACACGAATCACACCGAAACCCCGATCGGTCCGGAGAGATGAAGTCGATGCAGAGGCACAATCAAAGTCGGTCATTACAGGGGTCCACTCACTGAAGTCTTATCAGGGCCGAATGATTTCTCACCCGTGCCGAATCAGTACACGGCTTCGCTGACGCGATAATCGTAAAGCAACTGCGAAAAACTGCTGGAGACATCACGAATAAATCGATCGGCAAACATCTGTCGTGACGTCCCTTCTGCCCGGTGAGTGGGAGAACGCGGCCACGTCACAGCGTAGGTTTCTTCCATAACCAGTCGCGGCCCGGAGGAATGTCCAAAGTCAGTGACCTGAACCCGGCCGGACAGTTTCCCCTGATACAGGGCATCGCTGCCCGGGACATCAATCGCAAAGGATTGCACCTCGATGTGAACCAGATAGTCCACTTCAGACTCCTCTGCCAGCTCGCTCAGATCGCCCCAGCCGCCGTGTTCATCAATCCAGTCTGCGATATCGTCGGATTCCACGACATCAATCCCGCGCTGATGCAGTTCGCGAGTCATGTGTTCAACGACATCCATCCGCAGTGTTGGAAAGCGGCTTTGCACGGAATACGGCGTATCGCAAACCACCAGAACACGATGGTCGCCGTCTTCCAGATCCACTCCTGTACTACGACGGAACGCACATGTTGTCTTCGGATCTCCAAACAGCAGCTTTCCTGCGGACACAATCAGACCACAACCCGGCAACGCCACCAACAGAGCTGCCAGCGAAATCAGGGTGATCAGTCGACGAGATCGAAGTGTCTCGTGCCGGCGGTTCATCCGGGGGCCTTCCCATACAGACGCGAAGAAACATGACGGACCTGGGCCGCAGAAATAACCTGTCGGGCAACTCGACCTCAAGACGCACCTTGAGTGGAAAAACGGAAAATCATCGGCACCTGCAGGATCTGCCGTGAATTCACTACCGAAACCTCGGCGAACACGCCAAATCTGCCGACCAGCTGCAGATCCTGCCGAATTGCGACGGCCCCGAACGCTGTGGCAGCGGCCCAACGCCAGTGATTCCCGACTCCCGCCAGAGTGAGAGTTTTGTGATCAGCCGGCGCTGCTAGGATTCTCTGATCTGCACCGCAGCATTTCTCACCCTGCTCTTCCACCTCCTGCCGAGATCACAGGGATTACTGGTTCGATGACGACACAGCGCAACGGAAGACGCTTCTCAGTGCCCCGCTCCCGCAGGCTTCCGTGGGATCTGCTTTGGTTTCATCGCAGCGTGCCCCTTTGTCCTCACGACCGCACTCTGCACGTGCAGCCGGCAGCGGAAGCGAGAAAACTGACCGCAACACGAATTTCGTGGTCCGCGGTCTTCATGCGCGCAACCGGGTTGCTGTCCGCTGAGTTTCCGGAATTACGACAGATCTGGTACCGCTGGCCATGGGCCCATCTGTATCAGCACCCCCACAGCGTTGGAGTCCTGACCATCCAGCGAGAGATGAATGACGAGCCATGGTTGTTTTGGGGAAGGATTCCAGCCCCGGAATCGCTCAGTCTCTCCGACATTCAAAGCAGAATCGATCGATACTGCACAGAGCCACCGGACAAGGTGTTCTCCAAAATGCTGCAGCTGGTTTCCCTGCCCTTCCCGCTGCGAAGATTGATCTGGTGGTGCAATCTGAATCTGTCAACCGCCGGTCGTGCCCGCCGCATGGGCACGTTTTTCCTCTCGACGCTCGCCGGTCAGGGCACGGAAATCCCACTGCCGCCCTCCGTTCAGACTGCCTGTCTTAGCTGGGGACCGCTGTCGGATCAGCACACCTGCCGATTGACACTCGCCTACGATCATCGGGTTTTTGACGGAATGCTGGCCAGTCGTATGCTCGCCCGTCTGCAGGAGCTCATCGACACCACAATCACAACAGAACTCAGGGAACTGCAATGACGATCCGGATTCATCGTTTCCGTTTCGGGAACCGTCAATGCAGAGCGGCAACTGGTTCGCAGCTGCCCGTGGATGTGCTAGCATCTGCCCACGCGATTCAGGTCAGTCTCATCCACGCCTGTACGATGTGACGTCGCTTCCGCAGCTTACGAATGCACACTCCCACACATGGCTCGCTCCTCCACTCTCGAACTGCTCGAACAACTGCAAACGGGCGGCCTGACTTCTCTTCAGCTGACACAGCAGTGTCTCGACCGGATCGCCGCCCGGAATGATCAATTGAATGCCTTCGTGCAGGTGAGCAGTGAAACCGCGCTCGAAAGCGCAGAGCGAATTGATCAGAAACGCCGCAAAGGGCAGCCTGTTGGCCTGCTCGCAGGCATCCCGCTCGGTGTCAAAGACAATCTCTGCACTGCCAGCACGGCCACAACCTGTGGCAGCCGTATGCTGCAAAATTACGTGCCGCCGATGTCGGCACATGCGGTCGAGAAAATCGAGGCGGCCGACGGAGTCATTCTGGGAAAGCTGAACCTCGACGAATTTGCGATGGGCTCTTCCAGCGAGACGTCTGTCTTCGGTCCCGTCCGGAATCCGTGGAACACCGAATGCACCGCCGGCGGCTCCAGCGGCGGGTCGGCCGCAGCGGTGGCAGCCGGTTTGTCGCCGCTGACGCTTGGCTCTGATACCGGAGGATCCATCCGACAACCGGCCAGCTACTGTGGAGTAACCGGTCTAAAACCCACCTACGGTCGTGTCTCCCGCTATGGCCTCGTTGCTTATGCCAGCTCTCTGGATCAGATTGGTCCGCTCGCCGGTGATGCCGCAGGCTGTGCGTTGCTGCTCCAGACGATTGCCGGTCACGATTCGCGTGACTCGACGTCGCTTCCCGAATCATGCCCTGACTGGCTGAATCTGATGCAGCAACCGGTGGCCGGACTACGTGTGGGAATTGCAGAAGAGTACTTTGCGGAAGGACTCGATGCGGAGGTTGAAAACGCCGTCCGCGAAGCTGTTCGGGTTCTCGAATCAGCGGGCGCGACGGTCACGTCAGTGTCTCTGCCACATTCCCGCTACGCCGTCGCAGCTTACTATCTCATCGCCTGTAGTGAGGCATCCAGCAATCTGGCTCGCTATGACGGCATTCACTATGGCTACCGAGCTGAAGAGTTTGCCAATCTCACGGATCTTTACTGCCGCAGCCGGACAGAAGCGTTCGGCAGCGAAGTACAGCGTCGCATCATGCTGGGAACCTACGCGCTTTCCGCAGGATACTATGATGCGTACTACCTGCGGGCACTGAAAGTGCGACGTCGCATTCAACAGGATTTCGAAAAGGCCTTCGAACAGGTTGATGTCATCGCGGGCCCTGTTACTCCCGCGACAGCATTTCAACTCGGGGAAAAACTCAACGATCCGATGGCGATGTACCTGAGCGACATTTACACCATCAGCACCAATCTTGCCGGACTTCCCGGTATTTCCATTCCCTGCGGTTTTTCCGGATCTGCAATGCCCATTGGATTACAGTTGCAGGCTGCACCACTGCAGGAAGCCGTGCTGCTGCGGGCGGCTCACTCCTTGCAAACTTTGACGGATTGGCACCTGCAAACCCCTGGTGGAACTTGAACGCTGGTGATTCTCCACGCTGATCTCGGCCCATGTGGCCCCTCCCACGGCACCAGCGGCGGCAACGATTGCATCCCCGGATTGCTGCAGGAAAACAGAGATTTGTCTTCGAGCGGATCGTGCGAAAGTCCTGCGTTCCCCGAATTCCATGAAGATCTGCTAAGCATCCACTCTCACTCTGTCGAAAAGTGCTCACAGATTCTTGCAATTGCGGAGGGAAACGGATAATCTCCCGCTCGCAAGCAGTTCCCAGTGAATTGCAGCAAGGGGGCGTAGCTCAGTTGGTTAGAGCGCCAGCCTGTCACGCTGGAGGTCGCGGGTTCGAGTCCCGTCGCCCTCGCTTTGAAAAGCCGGAAGTGGTGGTCTCACCACAACCGGCTTTTTTTTTGCGCTGATCTCGTTCAGAGTCTGCCTGTCGGACAGCGACAGCCTCACATCGATAACACTCACCCAGAACAGCAGTGACTTTGTTCCGCCTGCCAATCCCGCCTGCCCCCAATCTCTTGCCAGCTGCCCGATCTGTCTGGACGCATCCAACTCTCTCTCAACTCTACGGTTGAGCACGTGCGTCTGATGGTGTGAAATAGTGCTGCAAGATCCCCTCCCAGATCCCCATAACTTTCCGCGAGGCCCTACGGTGTATCACGCAACACTTCTGGTTATCACAGGAACCAATCGGGGCACTCGGTTTAATTTGAGTTCTGAACGTGACTTCCTTGTCGGACGCAGCGTTGGCTGTGATATCCGGCTGGACGACAGTGAGGTTTCCCGGCACCACATCAGGATCAGCCACAACGGAAATTGCTTCGGATTGACCGATCTGCAAAGCGCAAACGGCACTCGCATCAATGGCCACATCGTTGTTGAACAGCAGCTGCAGAATGGCGATACGCTGCAACTTGGAAACAGCGTGCTCAGTTTTCAGTTGCAGGAACCAGTTCAAACTCCCATACCGTCCGCTGCTCAGGTTTGTTTTGTTGAAGAACCGAATGAACTCAGCCAAGCATCAATTATTCAGTCACTTCCGGTGCATGCTCCCAGCCCCGCCGGGACGGATTCAGCAGCGCTGGATCTGATGTATCAGG
>JAFMMM010000237.1 GCA_017859815.1 Planctomycetota bacterium
TGCTTTGCCCCCAGGTACAGGGCTCTGCGGGTCCTGAGCAGATCCGCGGAGCTGCAGACTGACGGTGTAGCGGCCGCTCCATTACACTGTCGTGCTCGGGGCAGCTGCAACTGCAGGTGATACCCCACCCCGGGACATCGGCTGCAACATACCGCTGATCGGAAAGTACTATGACCCTGCGATACGCATTTTCGCTGCTGTTTCTCTGTGTGTGCACCGCACCGCCATTTGGTGTGCCCGCATCTCTGTGCGGGGACGAGCCTGTTCCGCTGTCGGAGGCGATGACAACAGAGCAGTTGGCCGCTCACGCAAGACCATCCCTTGTTGTTGTTCATTCCACGGATCGCACGGGAGGGGAACTGGGACTCGGAACCGGTTTTGTCATCGAGCAAACTGGGCTCATCGCGACGGCGTGGCACGTTATTGGAGATGGTCGGGAAATTCGAGTGGAGTTTCCCGATGGTCGTGAACTGGCCGTGACCGAGGTCTTTGCATCCTCCAGCCAGTTGGACCTTGCTTTGCTTCGTGTCGCGGAAGCGGACCTTCCGATATTGAAGTTGTCCGATGAAGATCGCAGTTCGCAGGGGGCCGAGATTGTCGCAATGGGGCATCCGGAGGGATTCCGTAATTCCATCGTGGCCGGTGTGGTTTCGGGGCACCAGGAGATTGACGGTGTCGAGATGATTCAGCTGGCAATGAGTATTGAACGCGGAAACAGCGGCGGGCCCGTGCTGAATCGGCAGGGTGAAGTTGTTGGTGTCGTCACTCGCAAATCAGCCCTCGAAGACAAAGTTGGTTTTGCTGTGCCGATTCGTCTGCTTCGGGACTTGCTGAATGATCCGAATCCGGTTCCGATGACTCGCTGGAATACGATTGGGACCCTGGATCCCCAGGTCTGGACGCCGATTTTTGGCAGTGGCTGGCGGCAGCGAGCCGGCAGGATCCTTGCCCGCGGAAGCGGCAACTCTTTTGGCGGGCGCACGCTGTGTCTGAATCAGGAGAACCTGCCGGAGTATCCCTTTGACGTTCAGGTTCAGGTCCGTCTCGATGATGAAGCGGGCGCTGCAGGCCTGGTTTTTCATTCCGATGGTGGTGATCGTCATTACGGATTCTACCCCAGTGCGGGGAATCTGCGGCTAACGCGATTCGATGGTCCGAGTGTGAATTCGTGGACCATCCTGCATAACGAGCCGCATCCTGAATATCGGGCCGGGGAGTGGAATACTCTGACAGTTCGCATGTTGCCGGATTCCTTTGAGTGTTATGTGAACGGGGCGCTCGTTCTGAGGTCCTCAGACAACGTGATTCCTCCCGGCATGTCCGGGCTGGCGTCATTTCGCGGGACCGAGGCCGATTTTCGTCGCTTTGCGGTGGGGGGCAATCTGCTACCGGGATTGCCATCAGCGGAGATTCTGCGGCGGCTGGAGGCGTTTGCGGATGACTCACCGTGGAATCAGCCGGTGGAGAAAGATCGTGCGGCGGAGCTACTGCCGCTGGGCGAGACGGCAGTGGAATTCATGAGTCGTCAGGCGGCCCAACTGGAACAGAAGGCTATGCAGCTGCGCAGACTGTCCGTTGATCTGCATCAGCAGGCTGTTCGTCAGCAGCTGATTGAGGAGATTTCTGGAGACTCGCCGGACCTGATGAAGTCGGCTTTGCTGGTGGCTCGGATTTCAAACGCTGATGTGGATGTCGCATCCTATATGAGTCGACTCGACCGCATGGCTGGTGAATTAGCAGCGAGGCTGTCAGATGGTGGCACGGAGCTGGAGCGACTGCAGTTGCTCGACGAGTGGTTCTTTAATGAACTTGGAGTCCGCGGTAGCCGTATTGAGTATGACACACCATCCAACAGCTATCTGAATGAGGTGATTGATGATCGTGAAGGAATTCCCCTGTCTCTGTCTGTATTCTACATGGAGATGGCTCGGCGACTGCAGCTGAATGTTGTCGGTGTTGGTTTGCCGGGCCATTTTGTGACTCGGTTCATTCCCGCGACGGGGGACGGCACAGAGCAGACAATTGATGTGTTTGATCGTGGCAATCGCCTAACGGAAGCAGATGTTTCGAGGCTGATTCTTGCTGCGGGATTCCCGGATCAGCAGCGATTTCGCGCAGCGTCAACTACGGCGGAGATCATCGAACGGATGTTGCTGAATCTGCTGCATCCTGCGGAGCGTCGTCGTGATGATGAGGCCGTCCTCTGCTGCCTTGAATCTCTTGTGGAACTGCAGCCGGAGAATCCTGATTATCGAGCCCGCCGACTGGAAATCCGCGCTCGCACAGGAAGACTGCGGATGGCGATTCGAGATGCTTACTGGTTTCTTGATGAGCAGCCGGCAGGCGTCAACCTTGAACGAGTTCATGCACTCCAGCAATCACTGACGGAGGAGCTGAAACGAAGAGAGCAGCTTGCTGAGTCAGCTGTCGGCCGATCCGAGGAGTAGGTCCTGTTCCCGGGTTTCCGATGACCGTCGATCCAGCCGCTGATGCAGTGGTATCAATGCGAGGCCGGCCAGGATCAGCAATACGGCTGAGCCTCCCCACAGGCCAGCACCACCGAAGTGCGTGAGAATCACCCCGCCCAATGGAGCTCCCAAAGCGATTGAGACGGCATACGACATCTGAAACAGTCCCATGTAGCGCGCTCGCATTTTTGTTGGTGCCATCGTCATGACCAGCGTTGGCTTGACTGGTGCCTGGAGAATTTCACCCACCGTCCACAAAGAGATGCTGATCACGAGCACGGACATCTGAGCTGCAAAGGCTGTCAGGCCGAATCCGATCGCCATCAGCAGTTGCCCCCACAGCATGATTTTGAGCCAGGACGCTTTCTGCAGCCATGTCGTACACGGAAGCTGCAGGCATACGATCAGAACTCCGTTGAGACAGATCACCGCCCCGAATTCCTGCTCACTGAAGCCAAGTTTTCGCAGGAACAGGGGCAGGGTGATAAAGGCCTGCATAAACACGATATTGCGGAGCAGGCAGAACAGCCAGAACAACAGAAAGTCGTAGTCGCCCAGAATGATCTTCCAGTCCTGCCACAGTGTTGTGCCAGGCCGGCTTTGATCCGGGTCTTGTGAGGACGCGTCAGCATCCGGGCGCGTCTCAGGAATGAACAAAAAAATCACAAGCCCAAACAGCATGGTCGAAAGGGCATCAATTTGAAAGAGCCAGTCCCATGACCTGGCAATCAGCCAGCCTCCAATCGGCGGGGCCAGTGCGAAGCCCAGGTTGAAGGAAAGAAACATCAGGCTGAAAGCAGCCGGGCGCGATTCTGCTGTCGAAACATCTGCTACGACAGCAGCCGATGCCGGACGGTACATCTCAGCCAGCAGAGAAAAGAAAAACAGGGCCGCCATCAATGGCCATGCTGATTGCACCTGACTCACAATCAACAGCATCAATCCGCCACCCCACAGGGAAAGCAGCAGGAGTTTTCGCCTTCCCCACTCATCGGCAAGCTGGCCACCGAGCAGTGTCGCCAGTACAGAGCCAACTCCTGATGCTCCAATGCAGTATCCGGCAAATTCCTCTCCATGGCCGAGCTCTTCGCTGATATAGATCGTGAGGAACAGCATGACAAAGGAGCCGATGCGGTTGATCAGCGAGCCCACACACATCAGATGAATAATCCGAGGAAGCCGTACGTACTCCGCTGCGATCACACGCCCCCATCCCTCAACACGTTGCTTCAGGCTTTGCTGTGACATCCGGTCGCTTTCGGGAGGGGCTGGATCTGCTGATCCTGTGCAGTTCCAAAAAAAAGGCCGTTAACCCGGAATGAGTTAACGGCCCTGCAGATCGGCGTTTTGGATTCCGTCGGGCGGAATCTGACTCGTTCAGTCTACTTCGTCGCTTCAGCCTCCCATGGCTTGGCACTGCGTTCGCGGAGGCGTGTGGCCTTGCCTGTCAGTTCCCGCAGATAGAACAGCTTGGCGCGACGAACTCGAGCGTGACGCTTGATTTCGATGTGAGAAACCTTGGGGGAGTTGACCGGGAAAGTTCGTTCGACGCCTTCGCCCTGCACAACTCGACGAACCGTGAACATCTCACGAGTTCCGGAGCCGCGACGAGCAATGACCACACCGGAAAACTTCTGGATGCGTTCCTTGTCACCTTCCTGGATTCGGGTGTGAACGTCCACCGTATCCCCGATGGCGAACTGCAGTTTGACTTCCCGCAGGCTCGACTGTTCTACAGCTTCGATTAGTTTATTTCGCATGACTTTTGATCCCTTTCAGTATCACCATGATACCGGATGTATGAGCCAGTTCGAGTGAGAAATTCAGCTTCCCGGAGGTGACAGTGTGAGGGCTGGTCGTTGTCAGCAGCGACTCACATTCGTCCTGGGGGGAACTCTTCGTTTCAGCGACCTCTGTTCACATGATTCAATTATTCAAGAAGATCCTGTCGTCGCTCAGCAGTTCGACGGAGGCTTTCCTCTTTCTGCCACTCTTCAATTTCCCGATGATTTCCGGTCAGCAGAACATCCGGAACACGCATTCCGCGGAACTCCCGAGGCCGGGTGAACTGCGGGTGTTCGAGGAGTCCCTTGTGACTGAATGAATCATAGCGGCTGCTTGTTTCATCATTCAGAACCCCGGGAATCAGTCTGATTACCGTGTCGATGATCAACATTGCGGGGACTTCACCACCATTGCAGATAAAGTCCCCAACTGAAACTTCCGTTGGCTCCAGACCCTCACGAATCCGATCGTCAAACCCTTCATATCGACCGCAGAGGACGATCAGTCGAGTTTCCTGAGCCAATTCTTCGACCAACTTCTGATCGAGTTTCCGACCTGTTGGGGTGAGCATCAGCAGGCGCCCGGGTTCCGGAGACATCTGCCTGACATCCTCAACACAGTCAAAAACAGGCTGACACATCATCAACATGCCAGGTCCACCGCCGAACGGGCGGTCATCGATCTGTTTTCGTTTGCCCGGCGCATAATCTCGAAAGTTATGCAGATGCACGTCTACTTTGCCCTGCTCCACTGCCCGTTTCAGGTGCCCCTGACTGAGATAGCCGGGGAACATGTCCGGGAACAGTGTCAGCACATCGAATCGGATGGATTCGGACGGCTGGAAAGATTCGCAGGTGCTCATGACCGGGCCCCGCAAATCACTCAGAAGCAGTTTCTTCCGAGGTGGCTTCTTCAGCAGTGGCTTCGGTGGCTTCTGCGGTTGCCTCTGCAGCCTCGGCCGATTCTTCCGCTGCTGGCGGTGCCTTTTCCTTCGGTGCCTGCATCGGCGGTGGAGCCTTGGCAGTTCCGAATTTGTTAGTCCGCACTTTACGGATCAATGCGTTGACCTTTTCGCTGGGCTGGGCACCAACGGACAGCCAGTAGTCGACTCGTTCAAGATTTAACTTCACTCGAGCAGACTTGTCGTGAACCATCGGGTCGTAGAACCCCACTTCCTCAATCGCCTTCCCGTCACGGGCGACGCGGGAGTCCATGATACAGATGCGGAAGAATGGGCGATGTTTGCGGCCCATCTTCTTCATTCGGATACGAACAGCCATTGTTACTCCTGACCTGCAAAAACTATCTGCGCGACAACGATGCGGTCGTACCGACTGTCGCGTTTACTGTTTCCTGTTTGCTTTTTTGAATGCGCTTCGACGTTCCGTTCTGCCTGAGTGAACCGTGTTTCAGGTTGCCCGCCATGCGGGCAGAATACTCGGGAATCTCCCGCTGCGTATCACAAAAAGCGCATCTTAGCGTTTTCGGTTCCGTTTCCTTGCCTTCTGAGCCTGTTTTCTCTGCTTCTTCTTTTTCTCTCGAGCGACAGTAGAGTCTCTGGGCCCACGCTGACTTCTGAGTTTCTTGTCTACGAGTTCCGCCCCGGGATTCAACATTCCAGAGTCGGCCATTCCACGCATTGTCTTCAAACGATCTTTGAGCCCCATACTGCTCATGCCCTGCATCATCTTCGCCATCCCGGCGAATTCTTTCAGCAGTTTGCTGACTTCTGACGGGTCAAGGCCACACCCTTTGGCGATACGGGAGCGTCGACTGCGGTCGATCAGGTCGGGATTCTGACGCTCAGCCAGCGTCATGGAGTCGATAATGCCCTCAATGCGAGACATCTCGCCTTCGGGGTTGGCATCGCCCATCTGGTCCGCTACGGATCCCATTCCAGGAATCATTTTCATGATGTCCCGCATTGAACCCAACTTACGAACCTGACTCATCTGCTTGCGGAAGTCGTCAAGCGTGAACTTGCCCTTCTGCATTCGCTCCTGCTGCTGGAGCATTTCTTCTTCGTCGAATTCCCGCTGAGCCTTTTCGTACAGGGAAACGATGTCCCCCATGCCAAGGATCCGACCGGCCATTCGGTCCGGGTGGAATTCTTCCAGCCTGTCCAGCTGTTCACCGACACCGACAAACTTGATGGGAACTCCGGTGACGGCTTTGACGCTTAATGCCGCTCCGCCACGCGTATCACCATCCAGTTTTGTCAGGATGACTCCGTCCAGTTCCAATGCGTCATTGAACGCTTTTGCACTGTTGACGGCGTCCTGGCCCGTCATCGCATCGCAGACGAGTAATGCCTGGTCGGGCCCCACAGCAGAATCGATCTGCTGGAGTTGTTTCATCAGATCATCGTCGATGTGCAACCGGCCGGCCGTATCGAGGATGACAACGCCGGCACCACTGCGACGAGCCTCTTTCACCCCGTTACGGCAGACCTGCACGGGGTTACTGCTGGTTGGATCCTCTGCGTACACCGCACAGCCGATTTGGCTGCCGATCACTTTCAGCTGTTCGATCGCCGCCGGGCGCTGTAAGTCGGCAGCAACCAGAAAAGGTTCAACCCCCGATTCTTTCAGGCGACGGGCGAGTTTACCGCAGGTTGTGGTCTTGCCGGACCCCTGCAGCCCACACATCATGATGATGCTGACACCATCACGACGCATCGCCAGCGAGTGGTCAACGGGGCCCATGAGCGAGACGAGCTCTTCATGGACGATCCCTACGATCTGTTCGTCCGGTCGCAGCGACTTCAGCACCCGTTCGCCGACGGCCTGCTCGGTCACCCGGGAAACAAAGTCCTGCACAATCTCGTACGCGACATCAGCTTCCAGCAGCGCTTTGCGCACTTGCTGCATGCCGTCGCGGATACCGGACTCGCTGATCTTTCCGACCCCACGGAAGGAGACCAACGCGTCGCTTAGGCTTTGTGTAATCGACTCAAACACCGAGACTCAATCGTTTGTCAGATCAAAAACCAGGAACAATCAGACTGCACACGACGACGCTGGCGACACCAACTTCGGCAGTCACTTTGCGGTAACAGCCTTGGATGATGCCTCTGCGGCATCCTGTCCGGTACGCCCCGTCAGAATTCTTCCCTGACGGATACTTGTACCCTGCCGCATCCTTTGTATCACCTGCGGAGACACATGAATTGTATCGCCTGTGGAGACACCTGAAATCGCGGCAAAACCGGCCGACACCGACGGCCCCACCCAAACCAGCCCACCGAAGCCAGCAAAACTGCGTGTTGGGGCTGCCCCTCTGCCACGTTGGCGTTTCGCCTTCGCTGCCGCTGGCAACCTGTGCTAGCTGCCGGGGAAGCCAGCATTCGCCGACTGTGATGAATTTGGCATGGATTCGTCGAGCCAGCGGAAGGGTTCCGCAGATCATGGGAATGACACCGTATGACCAGTATTTTTCCGCTCCGGCGGCGCGCAAGGAGACCGTCAGGCGAATCGCGGATGATACTGGCGCAACAGGCGCCTGACAAGCCGTCAGTCAGAATCTTACTGCTTTTGCAAACTCGGTACCCCGAATTCAGTCGGCTGGGCAGTTTTTCGAGGACTGGAGATCCCGCGAAAGCTGCAGAATCTGCCGAAGCAGCAACGATTCACTCCGTCCCCAATTCACTTTCCGCATTGCTGTCGATGCGACGCAGTTGCATGTCCAGTGTTTTGACAACTGTCGTCTGGAAGTCGCTGCGGGGAGCCGTCAGATCCTTCTTTTCGGTTGTGATGGTCACTGTCCAGCGGGCGAGGCCGAAGGGAACGTCTTTCGACACCCAAAAATCAGCTGTATTGGTGGACCGTGACGTTGGGCTTTCGAGGACGACGTTGCCATTGCGGTGAACCGCAGAAATTTGCGGGCTCTGCAGCTTGATCTCCGGGACGGCGTTCGTGGAGATGGTGGTGATTTCCGGGTAAGTCGTGAGCAGTGTGATTGTGGGGTAAAACCGCAGCGCTGATGTACGAATCTGCTGCTCCTTGTCTTCCCCGATGCGTCTCCAGCCGCGCAGGATCGGCAGCATTTCATTGGGGATTCCAATGCCATCGACGTTGTCAGCGATAATTTTGCTTTCCGGGACCAGAACTTTGTAGATCCGGGATCCGATCAGTCCGGGGTCGAGCC
>JAFMMM010000238.1 GCA_017859815.1 Planctomycetota bacterium
GCCAGTGCCGCCCCCATGTGAGGGCAGAAATCGTTGATCGCTCGATATGTCCCATTGCTTAGAAACACACCGACCATGGTCCCATTGACCGAATACGAGCGGCCCTCACCTTCAGGAATATCACCAACTTTCGCAACCGTCTGAAACTCTGCCATCTGAACTGGTTCTTCCACTCTGCGCTGCCGCGGGAATCAGGCGGCAGTCGGAATTCTGAGACATATCTGAAATACTGGAGTGATTCCTCGGGATATCCTCGCTGCTTTGTCAGCACATCGCCCTGAGGCAAATTATCTCCCTGCCGGATGATAGTGTCGCACACACCGATCAACGATACCAGGAGTGCATTCCATCGCTCACTCGCACGGTATTCCCTGGCGACTCTGCCGCAGATAATTCATTTTTGTCCGGGGAAATTCTCCGATGAAGTCCCTGTTGCCCCTGATCAGCTTCGCCGGTTTCTGATGAAACAGGGGAAAAATCCTGTCAACGGAGGCACTTCCTGTCCTCGCGGGATATTCTCCACCCAGGCCCAGCAACTGTGTTCGAGGTGCCTCGGGAATCTGTACCATGTTTCGCATACTTGCTTTCTTCCACGGTCGCCGTCTGGACAGGGAGTTTCTTCTTCCCGGCGAGACTTCGTTGCGACTGGGACGTGAAGAGACAGCTGAAATCTGCACCGGCTGGGACCCCCAAATCTCACGCGAACATGCCGTGCTGCGAACGTTCCCCGCTGGCATTCGGCTCACTGCCAACTCAGCGGCTGCAAACCCCATCTTTGTCAACGGAGAGGTGACTACAGATACGGTGATTAGACCGGGGCAAAGCTTTGTGGTTGGTGGCACTCGATTCGAAGTTCAAATGACTGCCGACGGAAATTCTGACCAGCCCAGCGACGTTCGTGTCCGCCAGTTGATGATTGATCGGCAGCACCTGAGTCAGGTTCAGTTCAGTGACGCACCAAAGAAGATTGAAGTGCTGACCAGTCTGCCGGCAGTCATCCGGCAATCCGGGGTTGAAAGGGATCTGCATTTGCGGCTGTGTAGTCTGCTGCTTGCCGGAATTCCCGCCGCAGATGGGGCGGCGGTGGTGGAACTGGATGAGGATGGCAACGCCCGTGTGCTGCAGCAGGAACAGCGTTTTTCCCGCGGAACACCGATGCATCCCAGCCACCGTTTGGCTCAGACGGCATTGCTGCAGCAACGCACCGTGCTGCATATTTCCGACCATGAAGAGTCCAGCACCGAATTTACTCAGGTGGCCGGTTTTGCCTGGGGTTTTTGTACCCCTTTTTCAGATGGTTCTGACAATCGCGGGCTGTATCTGACAGGGCGCGGGGAGGTAAATCCGGGGGAATCATCAGAGCAGCAACTTCATGCGGACATCCGTTTCAGTGAACTGATCGCCGATATCATTTCCGCACTCGAAGGCCAGCGCCGGCTGGAACGACAGCAGTCCGGCCTGCGACAGTTCTTTTCCCCACCGGTTCTCGAAACACTGGGGAAGGATTTTGACACATCACTGCTTTCTCCGCGAGAGTGCGATGTTACGGTGCTGTTCTGTGATCTGCGTGGATTCAGTCATCGCGCGGAAATTGAAGCAGACAATCTGACAGGTCTGCTGGAACGCGTCAGCATGGCACTGGAAGTCATGACGGATCAGATCCTTCGATTTGGCGGTGTCACCGGTGACTTTCAGGGAGATGCGGCCCTTGGGTTCTGGGGCTGGCCTATTGCTTCGGAAGATGCCCCGCTGGATGCCTGTCGTGCCGCACTTGCCATTCATCGCGAATTCCGCCGCTTTCAGTCAAGCGACAATCATCCGCTGAAGGACTTCGACACCAGTGTCGGAGTCGCACACGGGCGGGCTGTTGCCGGGAAAATCGGCACACGAGATCAGGTGAAAGTCACGGTCTTCGGCCCCGTAGTGAATCTGGCCAGCCGATTAGAGGCCATGACCCGAGATCTCAGGGTCTCACTGCTGATTGACGACAACCTCGAAAAGCTGATCCGTGACCGATTGCCGGTCAGTGAGGGTCGAATACGCCAACTGCTGCCGGTGCTTCCCTACGGAATGGATCGGTCACTGATCGTCAGTGAGCTCATTCCTCCGATCAACGAATATCCATTGCTGCAGGATCAGCATCTTCGCGACTTTGAAACCGGACTGCAGTATTTCCAGCAGGGTGACTGGGAGGCAGCATGGCGTTATCTGCACAGTATGCCTGCCGATGACCGCGCTCAGGATTTCCTCTCCATGCTGATCACAAAACACGATCGCCGGCCGCCGCCGGACTGGGATGGTATCGTTCGCATGAAGAAGAAGTCATGATGATGAATTCCTCCGGCGCTCCCGCCGACACGGCTCGAGATCTGCTGCTGCGACTGCGCGATTCCCCGGATTTGTTCGCGGCAATCGCGGCCTGCACACCGGCAGAGCGTGCCAACCAGAAAACACTCCGCAGCCGCTTCGACGATGAACTGGTCAGAGCAGCACTGGCTCTCGACGACGCCCGCGTTCGCGCTAAAGGGAGACTTCCCAGCGCCGGCCAGCTTTGGTTGACTGCAACTGGACTTGAACAAAGCACCGCACCTGAGGTCGCCCGCCACAAGGCTGCTCGGTTTGCGGCATGCAACTCAGTTTCTGATCTTTGCAGCGGCATCGGAATTGACGCCGCTGCCCTCTCTGCCGTGACCAGTGTCGAGGCCTTCGATCTGGACCCGGCAATGGCGCTGCGCTGCCAGTGGAATGTGGAATTGCTCGGTCATTCGGATCGTCTGAAAACCACTGCTGCTGACGTGACGTCACACTGCTGGTCAGGAAAGTTTGTGCATGCAGACCCCGACCGCCGCGTCGGCCGCGACAGACCTGCCAGGCGCCTTGAAGCCTACCAGCCGGATCTCAACTGGATGCAGCAGCTCGCCACGAACGCCGCCGGAGGTGCCATCAAAATTGGGCCGGCAAGCAACTTCCAGCAGAAGTTTCCCGGCTGTGAAATCGAGCTGGTCAGTCTCGCCGGCGAGTGCCGGGAAGCGACCGTCTGGTTTGGGGAACTTGCGGGAGAATCCTCCTTCCGTGCGACATGTCTTGATACCGGTGAGTCAGTGGCCGGAGACCCATTGTCGGCATGGGCTGATCAGGCAACAGACCTCGGACACTGGCTGATTGATCCGGACCCTGCGATCGTGCGTTCCGGCCTGCTTGATCTGCTCGCAGAAACGCATCAACTGCAGCGTCTGGACCCGGAGGAAGAATACCTGACTGCGGACCGAGTTCCTGAAACAGGATTCGTGACCGGGTTTCAGGTTGAAGCCATCCTCCCGGGAAATCCCCGCGAACTTTCCAGGTACTTTCGCAGTCGGCCTGCCTCTGAATATGAGATCCGTTGTCGCCGCATCCCGCTGAACGCAGACGCCCTGCGGAAGAAACTCCCGGCTGGAACCCATCCACCGGCAGTGGTCGTCGCCTGCAGAATCAATGGTCGGTCCCGCTTTGTGATTGCCCGGCGAGGCCTGGCCGCAAACACTGCGGTTCAGGAAGACTGAACAGCCAGCGCTGTTTCCGGTGCATCAACAGCCAATTCCACCTCGTCTGTGACGACACCAAAGACTCGTCCGTGCACGAAGTAGAAGACCGGGACCAGCACAAGCACCAGTACCGTCGTCGACACCAGTCCGAAACAAATACTGGTTGCCATTGGAATCACCAGCTGTGCCTGGAATGAAGTCTCAGTCAGGATTGGGGATAACCCGGCAATGGTGGTCAGAGAAGTCAGCAGCACGGGACGAAATCGTCGGATCCCCCCCTCCATAACGGCTTCCGACAGCGGTACTCCCCGACGAACTGCATGATTGATAAAGTCCACCAACACGATCGAATCATTCACGACGATACCGGTGAGTGCAACGATGCCCAGAATACTGAACAGTGTCAGCGGTAAACCCATAAACCAGTGTCCAACCACAGCCCCAAGCATTCCGAACGGAATGACTGCCATCACAACCAGAGGCAGTCCGTAAGAAGTGAACTCCACTGTCAGCAGCACATACATTGCCAGCAGTGCCACGGCCATCCCGATTCCAAGGCTGCGAACACTCTCTGTGTCCTGTTCCTGCTGCCCCTCCCAACGTACTCTCAGGCCGGGGTACTTTCGCAGCAGCCCAGGCATAAAGTTTGCCTGTAAATCGGCGACAATCTCCTTGGCATTCCCCTGCCGCTCATCAATATCGGAGGAAATCGTGATGGAACGCTTTTGATCAATGCGATTAATCTCGGAATAACCGCTGGTGACATTAACATCCACCAGCTCAGTAATTGGGCGCTGAACACCGTCTCCGCCATCCACTCGAATTTCATCGAATCGTGCCAGAGACCTGCGATCATTCTCCGGATAGCGGACCATCAGCTTGACTTCATGCCGGCCGCGCTGCAACCGCATGACTTCCTCACCGTAATAGGAAGCTCTTACCGTTCGCGCAATGCTGGAGAGCGGAATACCCATTGCCACACCACGAGGTTTTTCACGGAGTTGTATTTCCCACTTGCCGGGTGTGGAGTCGTCAGCAACGTCGAACACTCCTTCGTAGGTCGCCAGTTTCTCCTTTGTTTCCTGCACTGCTGCCTCCAGTGAATCCATCTGTGCCGCAGGTGCCAGCAGTTTGAATTCGATCGGGCTGCCTCCCGGCCCGCGGGACAGGGAGCCGTAGGTGAGACGTTCCACACCGGCAATTTCACCCACAGCGGCCCGCCATTCGCTGACGATCTGTTCGCTGGTGACACTTCTCTGCTCGGAATCCGCCAATTCCGCGTACACAGTTCCTGCGTGGCCTCCGGAAACCGTTGCACCGCCGCCAGGATTGTCATCCTTGACAATGCCAACCATACGATGGGTCACCTTGACCAGTTCACCACTCCCGTTACTGTATTTTTGGTTGACCTTTTGAATGGCTGCCTCAATCCGGCGGGTGGCGTTATCTGTCACCCGACTTGGGGTACCATCCGGGAAGATGACCTTTGCAATGACCTCCGGCGCATCAAGCTTGGGGAAAAAAATCGATTGCACTGTACCACTTGTCACCAGTGTCAGTGTCAGCATCAACAGGCAGACTGCGGAACTGATGGTAATCGCCGGGTTGCGAATTGAGAGCTTTAATACAGGTTGGTAAAGGCAGCGAATAATCCATTGCAACAGCGCGCTGGTACGCCGATTAATCCCGGCCGTTAATCGGCTTGGTTCCACCGAACCGTGGGACAGATGGCAGGGAAGCACAAAACATGCTTCAAGCAGTGAGAGGGCCAGAATTGCAATCACGGCCAGTGGCATCACCGCGAAGAATTTCCCCATCACGCCCGAAACAAAGAACATCGGCATAAACGCAAAAATCGTTGTTGTGACTGAGGAAACAACCGAGGGAATCACCTCCACGGTACCGTCGATGGCCGACCGCATGGCAGATTTCCCCATCGTCCGATGCGTGTAGATGTTCTCACCAACCACGATCGCGTCGTCCACCACAATTCCGAGCGCGATGAGAAATGAAAACAAAGACAGCATGTTCAGCGTCTGGTCGAACTGCCACAAAACAGCACAGGCCCCAAGCAGCGAGATTGGGATTCCCAATGCAACCCAGAATGCGAGCTTCAGTTCCAGAAAGAGTGCGAGAATTATGAAGACCAAAATCAGCCCCTGCATGCCGTTGCGCAACAGCAGATCAAGTCGATCACGAACCTCCTTCGACGTATCTCCCCACAGCACGTACTCATATCCGGCAGGTAACTCTTTCTCTGCGGTGTAGTCGCGAACGGCAGCCGTCATCGCCAGCAGATCTTCCCGGCTCGCTGCGTTCACATCGATCGCCAGACCCGGCTGACCATTGATCTCGCTGATACTGACCACATCGGTGAATTCGTCCTTCACCCGACCAAGATCCTTCACCCGCAGGACGGCACCACCAGGTCGCGTGATCAGCGGAATTGACGCAATCTCTTCACCCAGTACACGCTTGTCTTTCCCCCGCAGCAGGTAGGTCTCGCCCTGATCGCGCAGCGTCCCGCCGGGCAGTTCGAGGTTGCGACTGCGAATTCGTGCGGCCACGTCCGCAAGGGTCAATCCATACTGGCGGAGTACCGCCTCCTCGATTTCCACATCAATCTGGTAGTCTCGTTCACCCTGAATGTTCGCCTGGGAAATCTCACTGATCTGAAGCAGATCATCACGAACCTCTTCCGCAATCCTGCGCAGTTGCAACTCAGATTCCGCAGCCTCCGTACCCGTCTGAACAATCCCAACTGTGATCGCCTTGTTGCGAAACGTAATCTGCTGAACCTCCGGCTCTTCAGACAATTCGGGAAAGCTGGGGATGCGAGCGACCTGAGATTCGATTTCATTCATTACCTTCTGCACGCTCGGAACATCACTGTGCAGTTCGATCACAATATTTCCGGCACCCTCCAGCGCAACGGAGGTCAGTTTTTTGATCCCGTCCACTGAACGAACGGCCTCTTCCACCTTCTGACAGATCCCTGATTCCACCTCATCAGGACTGGCCCCGGGGTAGGGGACCGTAACCAGAATGATCTCCAGTTCGAATTGAGGAAACACCTCACGTCGGAGCATGAAACCGGCAAACGCACCAATCAGCAGAACACCAGCCACGATTGTGTTCATCGCCGGGGTGTTACGTATTGCCCAGCGAACGGCACCACCACTCATTGTCCTGTCTCCTGCTGTCCGTCTGCCGATTCACTTTCCGTGAATCTTTGAATCTGAACCTGCATTCCCTCTGCATGAGTCGCCAATGGCGATACGACGACAAAATCACTTTCGAGGAGATCTCCCTCAGGCTGCAGAACAATTGCTCCTGTCGTGGTTTTCTGAAGCAACTGGATCGGCATGATGCGAAGGCGATCGTCCCGCACAACCCAGATTTGACCTCCCGGCCGCAGTGCCGATGCAGGCAAAAGGAACAGCGGAACGCCCGCATCAACCGGAATTCGAACAGACACAAACAACCCGGCAAGGAGTGCAGGAGGGGTCACCGGGGCCGCCTGCTCCTGAAGAAATGACACATCCTGTTCTCGCGGCTCGGCCACCGTGACACGAAACGGAAACATTCGAGTCTGACGATCAATCCCACGCCCGTCATAACGGTCAAGCATGCCTTTCCAGACTGTACGCACCCCCTCAGCTTCATAGATCACCTCGCAGGGGACCCGAGGATCGCCCAGCGGATCGGCAGACACCCCGGCAGCATTCCCCGGCAGTCCCTCGGCTGCCGCATCATTCTGCTGTGCCGATGTCTGGGGTTCCGGCGAATTCAGACGCCGCGAGTAATTCCAGACCCAGGCCAGATCCTCAGCACGTAAACTGCACCGGACCTCCATCCGCTCGACATCTCCGATCTGAACCAACTGATCCCCCGAACGAACGAAGTCGCCTTCCTCACGTTCGTCCGCGACAATCCGTCCGGAAATTGGGGAGACGATTTGGCAGCGTTTCAGATCCAGTTCAACGCGAGCCAGTTCCGCCTCTGCAAGTCGCAGAGCCGCTTCCTGTGTCTTCACAGCCTGCTGCAACGTCCGCAGCTGGTTCTGCTGCACCTGCAAAGCATTGCGAGCGGTCAATTCCTGCCCTCGCGCAGTGTCTCGCTCAACTTCAGATGTTGCGCCCTGTTCGAACAGAGACTCAACTCGCTGCAACTGATTCTGCTGCAGTGTCAAATCTTCCTGAGCGAGGCGGACCAGATCCTGCGTGTTACGGATCTCTACTCCCGTGGAACTCAACTCTTCCTCAACCTGACTGCAACGCGCCTGCAATCGTTGCCTGTCCAGCCTGTAGTTTTCAGAGTCAATCTCGAACAGCGGGTCTCCTTTACGAACGTACATGCCACTCCGGCAGCTGTCCGTCTTGGCCAAAATCCGGCCCGAGACCTCGGCCGCAACCGAAACAGTCCTCCACGTGGCTGCTTCTCCGTCGACCACGACATCAAATTGTCCCTGCCATGCACGCACGGGGTCAGCCATCACCAGCGTGGCCGCCGATTCGCCTCCCGCGTCCTCATTAAGCGGCACCTCGGGGCGCGTCCCCAGAAATCTGAAGCCGGCAACACCAGTTGCAAGGATGACGAACGAACCAATCAGATTCACGATAATTCGTTTCGCGTTTCCTCCACCCGACGCCCGCCCCGACTGCGAACTCCTGTTACCGTCTTCAATCGTCTGAGACATCGTGATGCGACACTCCCCAAAATCGGCACGTCCCGGTTTTGAACGGCCTTCGTCGTACTCGCTGAAAGTTTGCAAGGTCATGGAGACCCACTGCGGTCACAGGAATATCTACTGCAGTCCCGCCCATCGCTTGCCAGAGGGAATCGCCATCGCCCTGTAATCGGGAACACTACCG
>JAFMMM010000239.1 GCA_017859815.1 Planctomycetota bacterium
TCTTCGATACCCATGGTGTACGATTCTCGGAAGAACAGTTCGGCGCCGTGGGGCCTCATGGAATCCTGACGGAAGATGTGCAGAGTTACCCACGTAGTCTGCGCGCCGAGACGGAAACGACACGGTATCCGGATTCGCAACAGCCAGCAGAAGACGCTTTTGGGCTGACCGAATATCCAGCTGAAGTGCCAGCGCAAGATCAGCCTGCGTTACCAAACGGCCAGTGAAGCGAGCCATGGCCGGCCCTCACTCTTCTTATCTCCTGACGCAGTTCTGTTGTCTGCTTAGCTGCAGAGAGCCTGTCGCAACTGCGAGTCTGCACAGCGAGCGGCTGCGGAAAGGATTTCGCGGGATTCCGGAGAGGAGGTTGAGCTGAGCCGCAATTGGCCGGCCTCTGCCATCGCGCTGACTCGACTGAGCGAATCGCAGACGGACTGCCAGAAGGCAGGACCAGCAGAACGGGCGGTATCCTGAAGTTGTCCAGCGGTTCTGCAAAGAGCAACCGTGTCGCGGAGTTGAACAGCATGGACCCCATGCAGGTGTCGCTGCTGTTCCAGGACCTGACTGACAGCAGCCAGGTGGTTTTGCGAGATCGCCCCGCCAGCCACTACAGAAGCCGTTGCCGGACTGGAAACCCATGCACAAGCTGCGAATCCGGTGAGTGTTTCCAGTGCCTGTCGCCTGAGCATGACTATCTTCCTCGTAGTGCTGTCGATTGCAGAAATGCTCCGCAGGTTCAGGCGATCATCTGTCTGATCTGCGTGAGTCACGCGGACATGTGGCTTTCCCAGTCTGTCCCATTATTGGATTGCGGTGCAGATTGTTCAATGTTGATTCTGCGCAGCCTGATCGGTTGAACCGGAACGGCGCCCGCGTGTACCGGCGTTCATTGTCACAAACTGTGCAGCTGTCTGGCGCATTCCGAAGCGCGGATATGTTCAGGACAGAGCCTGAATGGCTTCCTGTCGGTTGTCGTAGATGGCCCAGATTGTATCCAGGGCGGTGATTCGAAGCAGATCCAGTGCGAGCTTATTAGCACCGCAGAGCACCAGCTCGCCACTCTTCCTGCGTACGAATTTGTGGCATCGCAGCAGCAGAGCGAGGAAGACCGAGCCGAAGTAATTCACTTTGCTGAGGTCCACAATAACGTCGGGAGCCTGCTGGTCTTCAAGTGGCTGCATAATCACATCGGCAGCCCGTTCGACAACGTCCCAGCTGAGATCTTCAATGCCGGCGGACGGAGAGACAATCACGGTGTTCTCGTGCCATTCGATTTCGAAGTAGTCGGGGAGTTCTGACACGGTGTTTTCTCCTGAGCGGCGTTCGTTGACCACGAGTGGCCAGTGCCTGTTCGCACCTGTTGACAGGTCCGATATTCGGCTTTCAACGGGCAACTTGCAGCATTTCAGTAACAGCGGGTTGACCGCAGTGCAACACGACTGCACTAGGTTACCGTTTGGCCGATCTTTGGCAACTGACAGGGGCCAATTGAGAAGGACAACGAAGAGACCGGGGAATGGTGTGTTGGAGTCCGAGGCGGGGAGACGTTAGGATCCGGAAACAGATGCGGCGGTATCAATCCGGCTCGCAATAACAATGCAGGAGACTGCCCGGAGAGGATTTGGTGATGAAGAGACTGCTGGTTGTTCAGTGGATCCTGACGCTGCTGGTGTTCAGTTCGACGCGGATGCAGGCTGCGGATCGTGAGTGGAATATTCTGTTCATTATTTCGGATGACCTGACGTCCACTGCACTGTCCTGCTACGGGAATGAGGTCTGCATCACCCCCAACATCGACCGGATCGCAGCGCGCGGGACTCGCTTCACCCGGGCCTACTGCCAGGGGACCTATTGCGGGCCATCGCGAGCATCACTGATGTCGGGCTATTACCCGCATGCGACGGGAGTGCTGGGATACACCAGTCCTCGGCCTCAGATCGGAAACCGGGAAACATGGGCTCAGGCATTCCGCAATGCGGGCTACTACTCAGCACGAGTCAGCAAGATCTTTCACATGGGCGTTCCCGGCGGCATTGAGGCGGGCACTGACGGTGCGGATGACGCGGCTTCGTGGACGGAACGCTTCAACAGCCAGGGACCGGAATGGCAAGCTCCCGGAGCCGGTGAGACGCTGGAGGGGAACCCTGACGGCAAACGTCCTGTTGTGGGCGGAAACACGTTTGTTGTGGTCGAAGCGGACGGCGATGATCTGGTGCATTCTGACGGGCGGACTGCGGACAAAGCAGTCGAACTGTTGAGAACGCACGCCGACAAGCCATTCTTTCTGGGAGTGGGGTTTGTGCGCCCGCATGTTCCGTTCGTTGCACCGACGAACTACTACGAACCATTCCGCCCCTTCTCTTCGATGCGGTTACCGGAAAAGTTGCCGGGCGACTGGGATGATATTCCGAAGCCGGGCATTAATTACAAAACCAGCGTGAACATGAAGATGGATCTTCGTCGGCAAAAGAAAGCTGTTGCCGGATATTATGCATCTGTTCGTTATATGGATGCGCAGGTGGGCAAAGTTCTGGATGCCCTGGAAGAAACGGGGCAGGCGGACAACACGGTTGTGATTTTTACCAGCGATCATGGCTATCATTTGGGAGAGCATGATTTTTGGGCCAAAGTGAGTCTGCGAGATGAATCTGCAATGGTTCCGCTGCTTGTCAGTGTGCCGGGACGAAACCCTGCGGTGTGCCATTCGTTTGTGGAACTGCTGGACCTGTTTCCCACCACCCTGAGTTTGTGCGGGATGCCGGTCCCGGGACGTTTGCAGGGGCGGGATATTTCCGAGCTGCTGGAAAATCCGCAGGCTGAAGTTCGGACAACCGCATTCAGCGTGGCGCCAATGAGAAAAGGATTCCTGCTGCGAAACGATCGCTGGGCCTGTATCCAGTACGGCGAGGATGGCGGGAACGGCGTCGAGTTGTTTGATATGAAAAAGGACCCCGGGCAGTTTACGAACCTCGCAGGGAAGGCGGAGTTCAGAACCGTCGTTGAGGATTTCAGGAATCAGCTGCGGCAGAAGCTCGCGGAAATACGTGACAACGATCTCCAGGTCGCGGCGACAGGCAGCGACCGATGAGTGGCATTGTGCGGTCCTGAAAGCTGTGCGGTCCTGAAAGCTGTGCGGTTCGGAATTCGGCCGGTGCTGACAAAACCGAGGCAATCAGGGATCACGGCAGGGCTGTCAGAAATGGAGGGTTGTTTGACGATGCTGCAGAATTCGGTCCAACAGCCGATACCCGCCTGTGTCGTGCGGGCGCGACGATTTCCTCGTACTGTTGTGCAGGCCATGGTGCTGTTTGCGGCATTATCGCCAGCCGCTGGTGGCGGTGTTTGCGGTCTGTCGCCATCTGATCAGCTGACCGTTGTCACTGCCGAAACACAGGCTGGTCCGGTCGAGCTGACGGGCCGCCTGCTGGCTGAGGGGGCATCCGGCTGGCTGCTGGAGGATCAGGCCGGAAGGCTGACGCAGATTCCTGCCGACGCGATTCGTGGAAGTCGGCAACTGGACAGTCAGTGGAAAGCCTTGGGGCGGGAAGAACTGGGGGTGGTGCTGACAGAAAGTGCAGGTGCAAACTTTCTGGTGACGGCCACGGATCACTTCCTGATCTGTTCCGACTGCAGTGATGACTACAACGAATTCTGCGGTCGCCTGCTGGAGAAAGTGTACGCAGAATTCTACGAACTGATGCAGGAGCTTGAGATTTCTGTGAGTGAGCCGGCGGGCCTGCTGCCGGTGCTCATCTTTTCCAGTGCAGCGCGATTTCAGTCGCATGCTGCAGCGATTCACCCGGAGGTGGACTTTTCGGACACGCCGGGTTTTTACACCGTGCGTGACAATCAGGTGCTGTTGCAGGACTTGACGCGGGACAGCAGCCTGAAAGGACAGGCTGCGATCCGTGGCATGCTGGCGAAACAGCCGTTGCAGGTTGCGACCATGGTGCACGAGACGGTGCATCAACTGGCCTTCAACAGTGGATTACAGGTCCGCTTTGCCGATAACCCAGTTTGGTTTTCGGAAGGGCTGGCTCTGTATTTTGAGCAAACATCCGTTCGCTCCACCCTGCTCTGGATCCGTCCGGGCCTCGTAAACGCGCGCCACCATCCGACCTTTAAAGCCCGTACGCAGGGGGGGACCCTGCCCATTTCGCTGCAGGATTTGTGTGCTCTGGATGGTCTGTTCAGCAGCGGTGAGACGGCGGGGATTGCATACGCGGAAAGCTGGGCTGTGATGTCTTACCTGATTCGTCGGCAGCCGCAGAGTTTTGCGACGTATGTGAAATCGACTCAGCAACTGCGTCCGCTGCAGGTCCGAACTGCTGAGGAACGCGTGCAGCAGTTGATGGAGGCTCTGTCGGTTTCTGACGAGGAATTCTCACGCAAGCTGATTCAGATGATTTCGCGACTGCGAGTTTCCCGCTGAGTGATGGTGGCGGGCTGTTCGATCGCCGCTGGCAGACACGCGTTGAGCCGGTCAACTGCTGGCCCCGCGATAGTGCGAGAGTGCGAAGCGGAAGACCATGCGGGAGGCAGCGATGCAAAGCAGTGTCGAGACGAGAGTCGCCGCAGCAAACCGCCAGTCGACTGCCATCCCGGCCAGCGTGCGTGCGGGGACGGTGACAACCAGCAGGATGGGCACCACCCATGAAAACGTGAATTGCAGCATTTCCCCCGCCTCAAATTCCGCGGCCGCGGACGAGCGATTGTAGATGCTGCGTGGATACTGAGCAAAAATGGTGAGATAGAACCAGAAATCGTACAGACCCTGATTGCGTCCGAACCAGATACTGGTGCAGGCCGTGGCGATCATCAGCGAGTAGAAGAATGCGACAGCGATGGTGACGTAGAAGCAATACAGCCCGATCGCAATCGGTGACACCGGCTGGTTGAGGCTGAAGACGGAGTAAGTCAGCAGCGTCAGTGCGAGCATGATCTGGCTGAGCATTGCCGGATTCATGCGTTGCAGGGAAACGAGGAACTGAACGTCGATGGGGCGGGTCAGCGAGAGGTCAAGTCGGCCGGTGCGAATACTCTCGCAGAACGCGGCACAGCTGGGCATGAAGATCATTTCAACGATCCCGTTGATCAGCATTCCGGTGGCCATGAATGTGAAATACTGGTGTCGCGTCCACTCCTGGATGTTATTGACTTCGCCATAGATAAGATGAAACAGAGCAACACGAGCGCTGAACCAAAAGATGCGAGTGACCACCTGAATGCAGAAGTTTGCCGGAAACATGAGTTCCCGGATGAGTGCTGTTCGAGCGAACAGGATGACCAGATGCAGATAGAATCGCATGAGCAGGACTTTGGGGGGCGATTGCAGGGATGACGGGTGATCCGGAGTGGGGGACACACTGGAGTTTGTCGAGTCCGTTGCAGGGTGTCCAGTGAGCCTGGGAAAGCAACTGCAACTCAGCCGCAGCAGCACGGATGCGGTTCGACTGGAAATGGAGCTGGCGCCGCATCGGGGCCGTCGACTCAACTGAGATCGCCCGCTAAAATCCCTGCGGCATGCAAGTCGCGAGTCTGACCACACTGCAGCAGGTTGCTGAATGTGGTTGCTGGTATGGACAAACAGGCATCAAGTTATGGCGCGGCGATTTCGCGGTTCGCGAGATGATTCAGGAAGTCTGCTGGCATCAGTGCTGATCATCGTTCCGGGAACGATTTTCTGTCTGATTGCCACGGCGGCTTTAGCGCCGGATTCGTTGTGGCTGGTTGGGGGAATTGCCGGTGGCCCGGCGGTACTTCTGCTGTTGGTGACTGTTCTGCAGCGTTGGGGGGGCAACCGGGGATCCGGATTAAGTTTTTTCAGCCGGGCGTCTCGCAGTTTTCGTGATGACGGGATTCATGAATACCAGCCGCGGAGAGTGAAATCGCGTTCGGTAAGTCAGCCTGGTTCAAATCAACCGATCACAGTGGAAGAAGCGCGGGAACTGCAAGAGACCAGCGCAAGCACATGGATTCCGGCGCATGGACGTCAACGTCGCCGGCGGGAGAAAAAGTCATGAGCAGGTCAGTGCTTCTGCCGGCCAATGCCGTCAGCCCCTGCGGTATCAGACCCGACCGAATCATTTCCCTGCGGAAACCACTGCTGTGGCCTCAATGCACTTTCAGGCGGTGGCTACTGACGGCTCATCTCGGCGGGGCCGCTCAGATTTCCCGGGTGCTGTGCTGCCTGACTTTGATTCTGGCGGTCGGTTGTGGCGAGGGGGCACTCGTCGATCAGGAAAACTCCGCTCGCGACAGTGGGCAGTGGCCCGGACGGAGTGGGATTATTCAGGACGGCCCCGGTCAGGGCATGGTCGTGGTTGCCAGTCGAGTCCGTGCGTCGGACGAAGGAAGGCTGTCAATCGGTGATCAGGCGCCCTTGCTGCAGGTTGACGAATGGATCGGGCCCCCGACAACTCCCGCACAGGGGGGCAAAGTGCATGCGGTGCTGTTCTGGGCGACGTGGTGTGAGCCGGCTGTGCGAGAATTACCTCGATTTGTGCGTCTGAGTGAGCAGTACGGCGAAGATCTGCAGCTGACAGCGATATCGGCAGAATCATCGGAAGACATCCGCCAGTTTCTGCGTCGTCCATCTCGCCCTGGCAACAAGATCTGGAAGGATCTGCTGCAATTTCCTTTGGCTGTCGACACTCAGCACCGAAGCGAAATGCTGTGGCAGAATGCGTTTGAGGATCTCCGTTTGCCACTGGTGTTTCTTTGTGATCAGGAGGGCAAGCTGCAGTGGGTTGGAGAGCCAGCAGGCATGGAAGGTCCGTTGCAGGAGATGCTGGCAGGCGACTGGGATACGCTGGTTGCTCCGGAGTTGTACCGGTTGGAAAACGAAATCAGGCGGCTTTACACTTCCAACAATCGCGGGAGTGCCCGCAACGAGGCGAGGAAGCTTGTTGAACTGCGTCCCCATGACACGCGTCTCCAAATGCTGTATTTGGAGGTCCTGCTGCGTGAAGAAAGTTACTCGGAAGCGAATACGCTTGCCAAAAAGCTGTCTCAACAGTTTTCGGAAGATGCTGAATTGTTGAATCGGTTGGCATGGATGGTTGCTACGGCGGTGGATTCCCCAAAACGCGACTTGTCAGCAGCGCTGGATGCTGCCGAGCGGGCTGTGGCACTGACCCGTGAGCAAGATGCGGACATGCTGGACACACTTGCGCGAGTTTGTTTCTGTCTGGGTGAAACAGAGCGGGCTGTTCAAATCCAGCAGCAGGCAGTCGCCCGGGCACCGGAATCTGAGCGGAGCCCATACGAGGGGGCGTTGCAGGAGTATCTGAGCGATGGCCAGACAGCATCTGATACACAACGGTGAGTCCTTTTCGCGTTGTTTTTGCCGATCCCTCGGGGCATCGTACAGTGGCGTTTTTGGGCATTGAAAAGTAGCCTGCAGCCCAGTCTTTGAAAATCCCTAAGTTCTATCCCTCATGAGACTTGTCATCGGAGCCGCAGGCCATTCGAATTCATTAGCATGCCGTCTGCAGCAAGCCATTGAAGTGGTTGTCTGCCGAGTGCCGACGGCTGGCTCAACTTAAGAATGATTTGTCGGGAGTTACTGCGACATGGCCACCGCTCCGCTCTATGATCTGAGCAAGCTGAATTTTGTATCGCCTCTGTTTACGCAGGATGATATCCGCGCGATCAATCCTCAGCGTTTTGAGATGGAGCAATTGACGGGCATCGTCCATGTGGACCGTGAGCAGCATCTGATTGTTGGTTACAAGCAGTTGACTGACGAGGAATTCTGGATTCGCGGCCACATGCCGGACTTTGCGTTGATGCCAGGCGTGGTCCAGTGCGAAGCTGCGGCCCAACTGGGTGGTTTTTACGCCAGAAAGTACAACCTGATTGGTGGCGATTACCTGGGCTTCGGTGGTATGGACAAGGTTCGGTTTCGAAAGCCGGTCTTCCCCGGGGCTCGCCTTGACCTGGTCGCACGGGTGACGCGTGTGATGGCCCAAAAACTGGCTCAGTTCGAATTCCAGGGCTGGGTTGGCGAAGAACTCATGTTTGAAGGCCAGATGCTGGGCGTGACGGTCAATCGTGATGCCTGAAAGAATTCCTCGAATCAACGACAGCAGCCGTCGTCCTGTTCGCGCGCAGTCGGCGTTCCGCATCGCCCGTTTGGCGAAATGAGTCGCAAAGGGTCGCTGCCCCCTGCCCCTCCACCGCTACTTCGGGGAGATGTGTTCTGCATTTGGTCCGTCAACACTGGTGATAACCGGCAGGAACGGCGTTCGCAGCAGGCCTTCAGCCGTCTGCAGGTGGTCGGCATCGAGCTGTTCAAGTCCTGTGGAAAGACTGTCGTTCGGGGGGCTGAAAGATCCGAACAGTCGATCCCAGCATGACAGAACAGAGGCGTAGTTGGAATTGGTTCGGG
>JAFMMM010000240.1 GCA_017859815.1 Planctomycetota bacterium
AGATGTTTTGTACAGCAGTCCCATCGCTGCACTGCGCCAGATTTCTCCAATGCCGCCGCCGGTGTGACCATGCAGCATAAAGCTGGTGGTGTAAAAGCTTTGGATTGCACAAACGTCGCGTGCTCTGGCGTAGAGTGAGTCTTCACCGTTCGGAGTGAGCGCTGCTGCCGCTGCCATAGCGAAGGCAAGCTTGCCATTCTTACCGTTGTCAACGAAACCCAGTTCCGTGCGATTGTCGCCATAGGGATTACCGCCGCGGCCTGCGTATCTGTAGAAGTGCTGGAGAGACTTCTGCATCGCTATGTCGGGAACGTCCGCACCGCACTCTTTGGCCAGCATGTAAAAGGCGACCACGAGGGTTCCGGCTGCATTCAGATGCCCATTGCCATAGGTGGGGCTGACTCCCCCGCGTCCCAGCCAGGCATCCAGATATTGCCCCTGCACGGCATTGTCGACAAATTCCTGAATGGTCGGCAGCACCTGCTGGTCGCCAGTTCGCAGGTAGTATTCACAAAGAGGAACACCTCCGTAACCGATGTACCATGGATATCGATGAGCCTTCAGGCCGCGGGCCCATTTTTGCACCACTGGCAAGTCACGGTCATCACCCGTGGAAAGCAGAAACAACATGCCGATTCCGGCGAGGCCTTCGTTGGCGTCCTCACGGGCCAGATAATCCGCCACGCCGCGAACGATTCGCTCTGACTTGGGACAGTTGAGTGGCCACGTCTCGCTGTATTCGCCGAGAACCGGGATCTGTACTGTGACGGGCTGTGCTTCTCCCTGAATGCGGAAGACCAGCCGTCCGTCGGTGGCTTCCGCTCTGGCAAGGATTTTCCCCAACTGAATTCGTGGATCGATCTGCTCCAGCCGCTGTCCGTTGATCGTACTGATGATCTGACCCGGTCTGAGTGCGTTTGTCGCTGCTGCTGGTGAACCCTCTTCCACCTGGCTGATTCGCATTTGAAAAGCGGGTTGAATCAGGTCGATGGCCAGACCGACCGGACCAACTCGCTGAATCGTTGTCAGTGAAGCTGTGGGATCCGGGCGGGTGGAAAAGAGTCCGCGCGGGTTTCGGTAGAATTCCTCCGCCTGCAATGTTGCAAGTGTCGAGAAAAATATCAGCAGGAGCAGGCGTGTCTTCATGTTCGATCTTCTTCTTCATCGTCGAGCTTTGGATTGCAGTCTGTCACTCAGCGTGCAGCTGAGCCGGCGCAGTTCAGGTGCTTTTTGTGAGAAGTTCAATGGGGTTGCTTGAGATCTGTGCTTTGGTCGTCCTGCGCATCCGTCGTGTTGACGCTTCGACTGAGTCGCAGAGTGACAGAGGTGCCCTCCGGCGGCAAAACTTTCGGGTTGGCACGCCATGTGAGTGAACCGTTATCACGAGTCTGCAGCCACGGAAGGCAAAGCACGCCATCTCCGAATGTGGAAATTGTCATCAGGTGACCGGTGCTGTCTGCACTGTATTCTCTCGGTCCGGTTCCATTGGTCTGCAGCAGTGATCCGGCGAACAGAAAACGCACCAACGAAGTCTTCTGCCGCTCTGGATCAGGCGATGAAGATGGTGTCGAAGCGGACAGCGTTTTTCCTTCGACTTCATCGACACGTTGAGCTGAACGAATGATGAAGTCACGAATCGGCCGCGGGGTTTGAGGCCCGGCTCCGGAATGCATCAGGACGGCGATGTCGATCGTGTCACCTGCTGGGGGGACATCAATCCACCGTTTGCCATGTTCGTCGTTGACCTGCCTGCGGGCCGCAGGGTGGCCGCATCGTGCATCAATCGCCAGTAGTGCCGTGTGGACATGCATCGGACGCGCTGCCACGGAGAACAAAGATTCGTGTTCTTTACTGTCCTGAGTGCAGGCGATCAGCTCAAGATATCCATCACGCAGACACACTGTTGCGTCAAGATCAACGTACTTCTCCTGCAAATTGATGGTGATGCCCGGCAGCGTGATCAGTTTGTTCCGGGTTGCAGCAGAAGGGTGTTCGTCACCGGTGGCGGCATTGCTGTTCAGGCATAGCCATACGGCGAGCATGATTGTGCGGTGAATGTGTTGTGGTCGAAGTGTCATGCTGAAACCGGGAACGTGTGTCAGCACGGTCCGCCGAAAGAGTTCCGGAATCGCCATTGCTGCCGCACCCTTTGTTACGACACCACCGGCTTGCGGTGGTAGTTGATCGGCTGGACGGCCGCAATTTAGTTGACGGTGTCGGTGCCGTTCCATGGCATTGGTCTGCGGCTGAAACGGAGGACGTGATTTGCAGAATTCAGAGTTCGAACACAGGTTTCGTTTTGCCCTGACCTAAGGCTGCGGAGCAGCGTCGGCAGGTACGGCTGCATTTCTTTGCCTGCGATCACCAAAGGCATTAAAGAATTCGAAGATGTCCGGCAGATGCTGAAATGCGACCAGCAGATGACCGCCATTCGGTACCTCGATATAGCGATGATTCATTTGCAGGTCTTTCATCTTGTTCACCCAGTTGCGAGCGATGCTGACTGGGACGAGTCGATCTTTGTCACCCTGAACAAGAATCACGGGTGTTCGGGGGATCTTCTCCAGTTCGTCCGGGGAACGGTAGATTGCTGGAGAAATTGGCCCGAGAGCCGCCCACTTTTCGGGGTACTTGATACCGATGTGGAGCGTGCCGCCTCCCCCCATCGAGTGCCCCATCAGACAGATCCGGTTCGGATCGACATTGTAATTCTTCTCGATGATTTCCACGACGTTCATCACATCCTGCTCGCTGAGTTCACCCAGGTTGTCCGGGTCGCCCGCCCTTCCGCCTCGATTTCCGAGGCTGCCGTACCAGCCGCGCGTGTTGAAGCCCATGGGCGCAACAACGATGTACCCGTGCTTTTCTGCGAGGGTGGTGAACTGTGGGTAGCGGATAATCTGATGCGGGGTTCCGTTGAGGCCGTGCAGGGCAACGACCAACGGTGTGGGTTGATCCTTGCGGTACGTTGACGGAACAAAGAGTGAATATTGAATTTCCTTGTCAGCCGCCTCAAAGAAATAGCTGAGCGACTGAATTCTCTGGAGTGTTTCTGCGGTTCGATCGAGACTGTCTGCCGGTTCCTGCGCATGACACGGGAACGAAGCAGACAGAATTGCCAGCAGGAACAAAGCGACTACGGACTTCTGATACATCAGCATGGGGTGCTTTATTTTGAGTATGTCCAGCGGCAGAGGCGGGTGGTGGTCTTGCGAAAGTAGAAGAATCGCAGAAAGAACGCAACTGCCGTCACGGGCTGGATGACGTTGGGTGACACAGACCGGCAGTATCGGTGACATGGTATTCAAAAAACTGTGTGATTAGGATTCGAACAGGTAATAGCTGTCGGAGCTGATGAACTTCCCAAAACATGCAGGAGCTGGCTGTGCGAATGACACTTGCGGCGATGTTGATGATAAGTGGTGTGCTTCAGGGTTCACGGGCAATCGGGCAATTGCCGATTGCAGCTGAGAGTCGGCTTCAGGAAGAGACTCGTGTGGCCTTTACCGAGGGGCCGGCATGGCATCCGGATGGTAACGTCTACTTCAGTGACATCGCCAATAATCGAATTATGCGGCGGGATCGAAACGGTCAGCTGCACATTTTTCGAACACCCTCCGGTAATACAAACGGCCTGTTATTTGATCTGCAGGGGCGTCTGCTGTGCTGTGAAGGAGGAGGTCCCGCCAGCAATCGACGAGTGACTCGGACTGAACACGACGGCACAATCACCGTTCTGGCCGATCATTACAGCGGACGAAAGCTCAACTCGCCGAACGATATTGCCATCGATTCCAAAGGACGTATTTACTTTTCGGATCCTCGGTATGGCAGCCGTGCGAATTTGGAGCAGTTCGACGAGGATGGGAAAGAGGTGGAGGGAGTTTATCGGATTGATGAAGATGGCAGTATCGTCCGCGTCCTGACTCATGAAGTCGATCGGCCGAATGGTTTGATGGTTTCCGCGGGTGACCGGTATCTGTATGTCGCGGACAATGTCAACGACGGCGAACATGCTCAGGGCGGCAACCGCAAGTTGTGGAGGTTCGAACTGCGTGCGGACGGTTCAGTGGTGTCTGACAGTCGACGTCTGCTATTTGACTGGGGCTCAGACCGTGGACCCGACGGAATGGCCATGGACCAGGAGGGACGCCTGTACGTTGCGGCGGGATTCAACTTCCCCAAACTGCCGGTTGAAACAGCGATTCGCTACAAGGCCGGAATCTACGTGATCTCACCTGAAGGGAAGTTGTTGCAGACAATCTCTGTTCCGGCTGACATGATCACCAATTGCACCTTTGGTGGTGATGATTTGAAGACATTATTCATCACGGCTGGGCATAAGTTGTGGAGTATTCGCACCGAAGTTCCTGGCAAACCTGCGTGGCCGCCGCTGTCAGTCACAAAGTCGGCCCCGTAATCTCAATCGTGACTGTGACTCTGTTTGAAGTTTGCAACATCCTGAAACATGTTCGATGAGGAGAGGCGCGGTGATGGCACAGTCACGAAGAAATTTTGTACGCTGCCTTGCCAGTGTGTCCACCGCACAGTTTGCGTGCACGGGGAACAGCATCCAGCCAACCGGAATGCTGGCAGCGGCCCGTCCGGATGACGCGGGGATATTCGAGTATCTCTCCCAGGATGGTGCACCCTTTAGTCGGGAGCACTATTGCAGGTTGCTGGGCGCAGCGAACGAATTCAAAGAGGGCGATGAGATCCTCGGAGTCGCTGCTGCCAGCAATCCGGCCCGTCTGCGGGCCAGACAGCTGTTACTGGCAACTCGGCTCCAGGAGATCGATGCGAATTCTCCGTACGAGGATCAGGTCTCGATTCTGATCCGTGAAAGTGTTGATCAGAAAACGCGGGAGACAACGCGCCGCTGGAGATTTTCTGAGCTGAAGAGTTTCCTGTTGTCCGGCAACATCGAAGCTGTGCATCAAATTCTGCCCGGGTTGTCCAGCGATGTGATTGGTTGTGTTGTCAAGCTGATGACCAACGACGAACTGGTGCGTCTGGGAGGTCGAATCTTTCACACGCTGCCCGGATCGAATATCGGGGCAAAGGGCTATCTCGGCGCCCGGATCCAGCCGAACTCCCCCACGGATCATCTGGATGATATTCGCTGGCAGGTGTTTAATGGCTGGGCCTTCGCTGTGGGCGATGTGTTGCTGGGGACCAATCCTGTTTCGAGTGAGCCGGAGTCTGTGGCCTCAGTGGAAAGGGCTTTGCAGCAGATCCTGCATACGTTCCAGTTGCAGGACACAATTCCCCACTGCGTGCTCGCACATATCGACGTGCAGGCACAGGCCGAGAAACTGCAGCCCGGATGTACTGAGCTGTGGTTTCAGAGCATTGCCGGATGTGAGTCGGCCAATCAGACGTTCGACATTTCCGTGGATTCGATGCTGCGACATGCGTCACATCGCACGGGCCGATTCGGCCTGTATTTCGAAACGGGGCAGGGGGCCGATTTTACAAACGGTCACGGTCATGGTTTTGACATGGTCCTGCATGAATCGAGGAAGTACGGCTTTGCTCGCGCTTTGGCGCAGCGGGTGTCGGATGCGCGAGTTGCACACGGGGCCGACGCGATGCCGTGGGTTCATTTAAATGACGTGGCTGGGTTCATTGGCCCGGAAGTCTTCCGAACTCGTGAGCAACTTGTCCGCTGTTGTCTTGAAGATATCGTGATGGGCAAGCTGCACGGTTTGTGCATTGGGCTGGATGTGTGCTCCACTTTGCACATGGACGTTTCACTCGACGATTTGGACTGGTGTCTGGACCAGATTATTCCCGCGCAGCCAGCATACCTGATGGCTCTGCCGACGAAGATTGACCCGATGCTGGGGTATCTGACAACCGGTTTTCACGATCATGTGCGGCTGCGTGAGAAGTTTGGGACTCGCGTTGATGATCGCATGTGGAAGTTTTTTCAGCGACTTCAGATCGTGGATGATGCCGGGAACCCGACCGAGCACTTTGGCGATCCTTTGTGGGTCTACCTGCAGTACTGTCGTGCACAGGGTGATGCACGACTGGACGCGCAGATCGTGGCCGAGGGTCGCGAACAGATGCGAGAAGTGCGGTCTCGCGGTGTGTTCCTGACGGAGGGATATGGGAAACACCGAGGAGAACTGTCTGTTGGCATTAGGAACCGCGTCAATGAAATCTACCGGGATGCCCGGGAGAGTATCCATGCAGAATTGCCGGAGAACTTTGCAGAGGCGATCCCCGCTGCTTTCGCCGTAAGCACTCTGTCCCGAGATCGAACCGATTACATTCTGCATCCTGAGTCCGGTGAGAAACTCAGTCCGGATTCGGTTCGGCGTCTGACACGACTACGAGAGGAACTCAACGAGACCGCTGATGTTCAACTCATGATTTCGGACGGCCTGAACGCACTGGCCATTTCTGATCTGCAGCAGCTGCAGCCGTTTCTTGATGCACTTGCAGCGGAGCTTGGTCGCAGAAGTTTCCGATTCGCAAAACGTCCCCTGCTGACAACGTCCGGGCGGGTGCGAGCAGGATATCACGCTGGTGAGATCGTGTTTGGAGGTTTGCCGGGGCGGCGAGCTTTCTTACATGTCATTGGCGAACGACCGGGTACCGGCCACCGTACCTTTTCAGTTTACCTGACTGCTGCGACCGGTACGGACTGGGGTGTGGCCGGACGCATCGATCATGATCAAACTCGTGTGGTTGCCGGAATCGCTAACACGGCTTTGCGGCCGGAGCAGGCGGCAGGCCATGTCGCTCGCATTTTGCAGCAGGTTTGGGAAAAGCTGCCGGACGATTAGGAGCAGTGTCAACGCCGGCTGTGGCAACGACTTGACGTCTGTGGAGTGGATTTACCGCAGCGGTGTGCTGGTTGGAGTCAGGCGAGAGCTTCAGGTAATCATCCCGCTCAGGACATTGCCACCGATATCAGTCAGGCGACGCAGGCGGCCTGCGTGCAGAAACCGCAGTGTTTCATCATCAAGGCCCATCAAATTCAGCAGCGTGGCATGGACGTCGCGAATGTGAATTTCTTCGCCAATCCCGCGCAGACCGAATTCGTCGGTTTCTCCGACGGAGGTTCCCGGTTTGACGTTCCCTCCTGCCATCCACATCACCAAATTCCATGAGTTGTGTTCGCGTCCCGGGTTATTGCCCAGTTCTCCGTTTCGGAACGGAGTCCTTCCCATCTCTGAGGCCCACACGACCAGTGTGTCTTCCAGCATACCACGGTGTTGCAGATCGGTGAGCAGTGCGGCTACGGGCTGATCAACTTCTTTTGAATGCCTGATCATTCCGTCTTTGACATTGCCATGGTCGTCCCAGCTGTGTGGGCCAATCTGGACGCCATGGACCAGCATCGTGTAACGCACACCGCTTTCAGCCATTCGGCGAGCCAGCAGACATTGGCGGCCGAATCCGGCGGTGGCTGGATCGTTGAGTCCGTACAGATCCTGTGTTGCGGCCGTTTCGCGGGAAATATCGATCAGCTGTGGAGCGGCAGACTGCATTCGAAACGCGAGTTCCCAGGCGGCGATACGAGCTTCAAGTGCTGAATCATCCGGGCGAACCCTGTGGTGTTGCTGGTTAAGCTGTTTGAGAACGTCGAATTCCCTGCGTTGCTGGACCGCACTTACCGACGGCTGGCGAGCCAGATTCAGAATTGGGGCGCCGTTGGTGCGAAGCAGTGTTCCCTGCCATGCTGCAGGAAGATAACCATTGGACCAGATCGCGGCTCCGTTCACCGGAGCCCCTCGCGAATCCTGAATGACGACATACCCCGGCATGTCCTGATTATCAGAGCCAAGGCCGTAGCTGACCCACGATCCGATGGAAGGATGCCCTGGAAACTGGCTGCCGGTATTCACGTGCAGCGTCGATGGGCCATGGTTCTGGTTGTCGGTCTTAATTCCTCGAATGAAGGCCAGTTGATCAGAGTGTTTGGCAAGGTGGGGATAGAGTTCCGAAAACCAGTGCCCGCTGTTCCCGTGTTGCTGGAATTTGAAAGGACTGGCGACAGTGGCATGGGGAAACGACAGTCTGCCCTGCAACTCCCCTGAGATTTCCGGAATGCGAGGCAGTTGCTGACCGTGGATTTTTTCCAGCGTCGGTTTGTACTCAAAAGAATCAAGCTGGCTGACGCCTCCCTGCATGAACAGAAAGATGCATCGTTTGGCTTTTCGCGGGATTTGTTGTGGTCGAGGTGCGAACAGGTCAGGTTCATTGGCAGCCGAAGCCTCCGAACGCAGCAGGTCAGCGACGGCAACTGCGGCGAGTCCGTTCAGGGAACGTGACAGCGCATTTCGTCTGTTGCACGCAAAGATATTGTCCGAGGGCATGGACTCGACTCCGGTACGAACGCGGCGTTAGTCGATGTAAACAAACTCACTGCT
>JAFMMM010000241.1 GCA_017859815.1 Planctomycetota bacterium
CGATGCCCGCGAACACGGCGTGGAAATCCGACCACCGGACGTCAACTTCAGTCACTGGGACTGCACACTGGAACCCTTGCAGCCTGCTGCTGCCCAACAATCGCGGCAGCGGCAATCGCGGGACCGGCAGCAACGTGCTCCACAACATCAGGACGACGGGTATTGTCTGCGACTGGGACTGCGATTAATTCGCGGTTTGTCGCAGGACACGGCCACAACGATTGCAACCGTGCGTCAGCGCGTGGGGCGATTTGGAAGTTTTGAGAAATTTGCCGTACAGACCCGTCTGGATCGTCGTTCGCTGCAGATCCTTTCGCGGGCTGATGCGTTGTCATCGCTGCAGACAAACCGTCGGACAGCGTTGTGGGACTCCCTGCCATCACGGGAAGTGCTGCCTTTGCTGGATACTGCAGCGGATGCCGTGGACGCGATTGATCCTTCCCTGCCCGAGATGAGTTTGCAGGAGGAAGTCGTCGCTGACTACTCCAGTTCCGGTTTGTCGCTGCGGCCGCATCCGTTAACGTTTTTGCGCAGCACACTGCAGCAGCGGCGTGTCCTGACATCGAAAGATCTGCAGAACGCCGAACCTGACCGTCGCGTGCGGGTTGCCGGGCTGGTGTTGATGCGGCAACGCCCGTCCACCGCCTCAGGGATTACTTTTGTAACACTCGAAGATGAAACCGGTGTGATCAATCTGGTAGTGCATCCTTCCACATGGCAGCGATTTCGCAGTTTCGCCGCGCACGCCGGGGTGCTGCTGGCGACTGGCCGACTGCAGCGTGAAGGAGATATTATTCACGTGGTGGCCGACATGCTGGAAGACGTGGGCGAAATGCTGCGGGGATTGAGCAGTAAATCGCGGGACTTTCATTAGGCCGGCAAGCGACCGCTGATTTCATCAATCAGTTCAGCGGCAGACTGTAGTTCGCGAGCGATTCGCTGCTGCAGAGTCACCGGCTGATCGGAGGTCTGTTCTTCACCCGGCATCACCGGCCAGGTATAGGTTTCCACTTCGAGGTGTGGAGCGTAATCCAGCTGGCTGACTTTCTTCAGTGCTGCGATCAGGTCCGCGCGAGTGGTCCGCAGCGGACCGAGGGAATCGGCGTAGACAGGCACATGAAAATGGACTCGCAGGGCGTCCGCCTGCAGCAGGGTGTTGCCGTCGGAAGGATCGAGGTCAGCGGCGGTCAGATCATCCCGCCATTCCATACGACCATCAGCATAACGAGCACAGGTCTGATGCAGGTAACGCGGTTCCACAAAACTCTTCAGCATTTCCCGCCCGGATTCATTGCCTGCCGGATCAGCCAGTTCAATCGCGTTTGTAATGTGGACCTTGTTGATCCGAATGCCTTCCTGATCCAGCGACTCGATAGACGCAGACACATCTTCAAATTCGACCGCCTGATGGCAAACGTCGAAACAGAGACCAATGTATTTGCGAACCAGATCTTCGCAGCCGAGTGAATCGGCTAAAGAGAACAGGCCGCGAAAGACCGGCAGACTCCACTGGTCCGTACCGGACAATTCACACATCGGTTCCGGTTCCACGGCCAGGCGAATCAGGCGACCGGTGGACTGATGGAGTTTGTCAAGGTTTTTCGCCATCCGGATCAGGCTGGCAAAACAGACCGCGCGAAAATCGGGGCCCTGGGGATTCATGCGACCGCCCAGCGGGACGGTACTGAGACTGCCCTCACTGCCTTCCGGCAGCAGTTGAGCCAGCAGACTGGCGCAGTGTTCGGTATACAGAATACGTTCCGGGCTGGTCCAGTCAGGCAGATAGACCTGTTCCTTGACGCGTTCGCTGTGGAAATTGCCGAACGGAAAGGTATTCAATGTGTAGCAATTCAGGTCATGCTGCCACAGGGTCTGCGCCAGCAGTTCCACCGCCGCTTCACTGCCGCGGAGTTCCTGCACCACACTGCCGGACAGCCACAACCCGGCAGCCACAGGTACGGCTGCCAGATCACGAGCCGCAGCGGTATACGTGGAGATACCGTCCACGATTTCCGCAACGGTCTGTCCGGGGTGCACATTGGTGCAATAGCTGAGAGGCAGTTCAGAGAATGACATGACTGATGGTTCCGTTCTATCCCAGGACACCAGGTAAAATCGGCGGCTCGCACAGACCAGTGACAGCGTCGAGGCAGCAGCATCCGGTGTGAAGAGTTCGAGTGAGAGTGTCGTTCCCGCAGCGGAAGAACAGCCGATCGCTGCCGACCGTACGTGCAGGAAGCCCGGCAGCAGATTCTTTAAGGCAGATTGCTGGGAATGGATTGCTGCACGCCTCTATCCCGCAAACACGGACACGACTCCACAGATTTGGCGGGTCAGCTTAACAATTCTTCCACAACTCGGCACTCGCGTTCATTGGTCAGCGTTTGCAGGCGCGCGTTATGCAGAAATGCCAGGCGGGAATGATCAAAGCCAAACAGCCGCAGCAGTGTGGCCTGATAATCGTTGGCTGTCACACGGTTGGTGACTGCCGAATGCCCCAGCGGGTCAGTTTCCCCGTAAGTCATCCCGCCCCGAATTCCTCCGCCCGCCAGCCACGTGCTGAATCCCTGCCCGTTGTGGTCACGTCCGGCTTTGGAAGCATCCCCGTGATTTTCGGTCACAGGCAGTCGACCGATTTCACCGCCCCAATGAACGAGAGTGGTGTCCAGCAGACCACGTTGCTTCAGGTCTTTCACCAGCGCAGCGGAGGGCTGATCGGTACGTTTGCACACGCCCGGCAGCGCAGAATGGATGCTGCTGTGGTTGTCCCATGGCTGACCATTCAGGAACAGCTGTACGAAACGGACACCGCGTTCCACCAGCCTGCGAGCAATCAGACAGCGAGTCCCGTATTCCCGAGTGGCATCCTGATCGAGGCCATACATCTTTTGCGTCGCCTGAGTTTCCTGACTGATATCCAGAGCTTCCACAGCTGACACCTGCATGCGAGCAGCCAGTTCGTAACTGGCGATGCGAGCTTCGAGATCGGCCTCTTCCCGGAATTTCTGCTGATGCAGTCGATTCAATTGTTGCAGGAAATCGAGGTTCTGTCGCTGCACAGTTCCCGACAGGTGCGGAGGCGGCGAGAGGTTCTGAATCCGCGGTTCTTTGGGCCGCAGAACGGTCCCCTGAAACAATGGTGGCATCCAGCCACTGGACCAGTTGTGAGTTCCGTCGACAGGATGGCCACCGGGATCGGTCAGGACCATGTAAGCAGGTAAGTTTTCGGTTTCGGAACCCAGAGCATAGGTCACCCAGGCCCCCAGTGACGGACGACCTGTGACCGCCGGGATGCCTGCATTCATATACCGAATGGAAACTTCGTGACCGTTGAATCCGGTGTGCATGGAGCGAATCAGGCAGAGATCGTCGGCAATCTCGGACGTAAAGGGCAGCAGTTCGGAGATTTCCGTGCCGCACTCACCGCGAGGTCGGAACCGCCACCGACTGCCCATCAGTCGTTTACTGGCTCGATTCACGAAACTGTACTGGATGTCACCGGAGAAGTCGGTGCCGTCCAGACGTGACAATTCTGGTTTGGGATCGAACAGATCCACATGAGACGGTCCACCATGCATAAACAGCGAAATCATCGCGTTGGCCGTCGCGGGAAAATGCTGCGGCGGCTTTTGCTTCATATCGAACTGTTCAGGCACCATCTTCGCTTCCGGCGGAGCGGTGGCTGCGGCACATTCAGGAAGTAACGAAGCCAGAGCCACGCTGCCCATCCCCAGAGCCTGTCGGCACAGAACTTCGCGACGTGTGTAATTCGTCATTGGAAACCATCCTTCGGGAGGGAACGGATGTCAACTGCTGGATCAGCGTTCGATTTCATCGAGCTGCTGATGCAGTTTCAGGACTCCCTGAACGACCTGCTCTTCCACATCGGCAGACCAGATTGCGGGCAGACCATAATAAATCATGGAGGAAGCACCTTCGTAGCCTCCTTCGCGAAGAACACGCAGAGATGGAATATAAGCCATCACATCATTGCTGTAACCGGCAATCCAGTGTCGTCCTGCCGGCAGTTCCATCTTCAGGCGCAGGCTGTAATCCACCACCACTTCTCCCCCGAGGAAGGTCAGCGTGGCAGCATTCCCCAGACGCCATGCCTGAATGGGATACGGATAGGTTTTGGCGAGTCTGCCATCGGCCTGGATTTGTTCCTGCAGCAGTGTCGCTCGCCGCGCGATGTAGACATTGCTGGATTCGAGATCCGCTTTGATTTGATCGGCATCAGGCAGGTCGCCCAGTTTCAGGTCAATTTCCTGATACCCACATGACAGATCTCCGGAGACAGGCTGCAGCTTTGTTTCCAGTACCTGGTCCACGGCATCAGCAGCCATGCGGCCGTACTTTTGGGCCAGTTCCACTGTGCGTCGTGGCAGTGGGTTCTGGTCGGCACCGCAGCCCGCCCAGAACAGCGCAGTCACCCCGGGGTGGCGACTTTCAATTTCAATTTGAGCATACCCAGGCCAGTCGCCACACCAGTCCATTCCGCTGAGTACAGTGGCGTGACAGGCGTAGCCGAACAGTACCGCCCGAAGTTTTCCGTTGGGGTGTTTGAGAGCGAGCACTGGCACGTCATGATCCACGGGCCCCACCAGTTCACCCCGCTCCCGCAATGCGGGCACATCGGCTTCACGATTATTGCGTCGATTCACAGCAAAATCTGCAGAACCGTCACCTGCTTCCGCAAGTACAGGTGCATGAGACTGGACCGCCTGCTTCACTGCGGCCAGCGTCTGGTCGGCGAGGAAATCCGTGTACTTCCGGACCAGACCCAACTGTTCCTGATCGAGCGCATACATGCTGAGCAGATTGCGGCCGACGACCGGTCCGGAATGTGTATGCGAGGTACAGAGAGCGATCTGGCTGCGATCGAGTCCAAATTCATCATGAATGCGGCGACAGATCTCCTGCGAAGTTGCTCGATCGATCCCCACCAGATCAAAGGTCAGCGCCAGACTGCGGTGACCGCGCGCGTCTTCCAGCAACATCGCCTTGACGAACAGGTCATGCAGCTTTCCCTGAGCGGGTCGGTCGCGGGAAGCGTAGCCGGACATCCACATGTTCTGTGGCGGCGTGATCACAACGGAACCAACGCCGGCCTTCCAGTTCGCAGCGTGCGCAGGAACAAGGGCCGAAAAACACCAGAAGTTCACCAGCAACAGCGGTAAGATCGCTCGCATGAATTCACCTCAGAACAGTCAGGCAGGAAAGCATCACGGCGGGCGCTGATGAGAATCAGCGTTGAGTCAGCAGCCGTTATTTTTTCCGATTCTGTTGCGACGTACAAGCGAGCGGTCTGCGCAGGGTTACTCCGAAAGCCCCTGTTCGAATTCGAGGTTCTCGGCGAGACGACCGTGAGTTTGTGCCATTGGGACATCCGACAGGGCATTATAAGTCGCCTGCAGCAGTCGATGGATCTCTGGATTACCGCGTCGTGACTGCACCGCTCGCACAAGATCGCGAAGAGCATCTTCCCAGTTTTCCTGCTTGACGAAACACTCGCCACGAGTCGCCAGCAAATCGCCATTCTCCGGGCTTTTTTGAAGCGCCTGGTTGATCAGGAACAACGCCTTTTCAAAGTCCGGCGATTTCGAACGGATGATCGTCAGTGAGAGATTATTTAGAATCGCCGGGTCGCGACCACGGGAAATTGCGTTCGCCTGCTCAAACCATCGCATTGCCAGATTGTACTCTTCCAGTCTCAGCGCATGCTCGCCAAGTTTCCTTAACGCGTTTAAGCCGTCAGTGCCCGTCATCCGCAATTCATTCAGGCGACTCGCAGCGGCTTCGGCAGCCGGGTGGGACGACAGGCTCAGGCGAGAGAGGCGTTCAACAACAGACAGGGGGACACCGGGCCCCAGCAGTCCATCGTTCAGCAGTGAGATGAGTTCTTCTGGAGCAGCCGGGCCAAAATCCAGTGCTTCGCGACTGCGAATTCGATCAAAACCGAGTGAGGAATATCCGGTCAGCTGATCGAATTCCATCACACATGCACCACGAAAGAGCATCAGCAGGGTCAGTTCCCGATTGGTAGCTGCGGTGGGCAACTCGGACACTATTTTGTGGAGCAGGAGCCGTCCTTCAGCAGGGCGTTTCAGCACCAGCAGAGCCTCGACAAGTGTCGACAGGGCAGCCTGATCACCCTTGTATTCATCCAGAATTTCGTACTGTTTGGCCACAATATCCGTCAGGATTGCCTCCCCTTCGCCGGCATTTCCGGCACCCACCAGAAGTCTCGCCAGATTCAGCCGAAACTGCGGCTGCTTTTCTGCCAGCTCCCGCATTGCCTCGGCGGCTGACTTGGCGTTCGATGCGGCGACGTAGACCTGAGCGAGAATCAAGCGACACTGCGTCGCCCGGGTCACCGACTGTTGCTCATCATCGAGTGATGTCTGCTGCACCTGTTCAGTCCAGTAGTCGATCACCGGCTGGAGATATTCCGGTTTGAAATTGATCTTCAGCTCCCCCAGAACGCTGAGCATCCGAGGAATTGCGGGATTTCCGGGATCCAGCGGAATCGCTTCGCGAATGCGGCGGATGACAGTATCAACATTCGTCTGATTTGACGCGAATTGCCGCTGCGCCTCGATGAGCAGGAAATTCGCCAGTGCTTTCCGGAGTTGTTCTCGGTCTGTTTCGGAATTCTCGCTGCCACTGCCCTCCTTCGAAAGTCCGGATCGGAGAATCTCCTCAGCGCTCGTAAAGTCACCGCTCAGCCGCCACGCCTCCGACAGCCGAACCCGTGTTGCCACAGACTCTCTGTTAGCCTCCAGTTGCTGCGTGAGCTGAGTCACAGCACGCTGAGCAACACGGATGGAATCCTCACCGGGTCGATTCAGCTTCAGCTTCAGCTCGGCCAATTGCAGGTTCACTTCCGGCATTTTCAACGCAGCTTTGCTGAGGTGTTCTTCCGCTAATTGATACTCCTGAACATCAATGTAGTAACTGCCGAGCAAGGCATTCGCCTGGCCGTCACCCGGATTGACGTCCAGGATCTTTTTGAGTTGCCGCTCGAAGCCCTCCCGACTCAGCCTGAATTCCGAGTCCGGCTTCAGGGTCTGAAGCACCAGCCACATGCGGGCATCCGGAAATCCGAGTTCACCTGCGTCAGCAAGTTCCTGAATTTGCTGATAACCTCTCTGCCTTTCACCGCGTTCGAACATGGACGTTCCGAGCCGCAGCAGATATTCGTAATTACCGGGTTCCAGGTCTGACAGAGCACGCAGACAAGTATCAGCAATTTCGGATTCGCCGTCAGCCACAGCTCTGTTGTAAACGGATTCATACTGACGAATTACGTCGATCTTTTCGGAATACCTGATCCACATCACGCTCAATGCCGCCGAACCCGTCAGCAGCAGAAATGGCATCGCCAGAATCAGCACGAAATTTTTCCGCGAGAACAGCCAGCACTCCAACAGGCCGTAGAGAAACTGGAGAAACACGCCGGGACGACAACTCTTCAGAAATCCGGGCGACACGCGTTGTTCTGTTTGAGCTGCAGGCTTACCGAGGTCAGCAGACATATCAATGTTTCCCGTATGATTCACAACTGAAAATCGTGGCCGTCATCCCGCCAGAAGACTGAACCTCTCTGCCCAGCCCACACATCATCCGGAGACTTTCCCGGAGACAATCGCCACGATCTGCCCCACGACAGCAAGAGCACCAATTCCACCAAACACGAGTGTCAACCGGGACGACAGCATGATCGGTTTCAAAGACGCAGACTTCTGCTCAGACCCCGGCGCCGCAAAACGGTTCCAAAGTCGTATCAGAGGATTGCGATAGATACTCATAATCCCGGGCCGGCGGATGTCTGGAACCCTGTCGGTAAGCCAGTGAAAGAACAGGTCACCGCTCAGCAGGAATCCAGCTGCGATCAGCAAAACCACATAGCCCAAAGCATCATGGACCCAGCCTGTGGCGATGTCGAACTGCCAGATATCCCAGACCAGAATCACTGACAGGACACGAACCGTGTTCATGATGCCGGCAACTACGAATCCGGAAAACAGCAACATCAATCCGTGTAATACGGAACGCCGCTGAGTGGCTACAACAAATGCCGCGATAAACATGATTGTGAACAAGGAATTCACACCACTGCACGCCTCGGCAACAAGGAACGATCGCCCCGGAACCTTGATCGCATTGCCCTCGGTGAAATGAATCAATCCAATGCGATGCCCGATCCCACTGGCCAGATTAGTCGTCATCACCTGCAGCCACGAAATTAATTCGGTGTCCCGCCCCAACGGTAGTCGCACTGTCAACAGCGGCAGATAGCAGAGGAAGAACATCGACCGTG
>JAFMMM010000242.1 GCA_017859815.1 Planctomycetota bacterium
CAGCAGGCGGAGGATTCGCAGAACGCCTGCGGTGATATCGCCCGGTCATCGCCAGGTAGAATGCGGAGCCATGGTCCAGATCCTCGTGAGACATACTGCGAACAACCGATAAACGGTCCGCAATTTTGGCAATCTGTGGCATGTGTTCACAGAAAGCGGCCCCAGGGATACGCGTTGAAATGGAAGAGAATTCACCACGAATTTCGACCGGAGCGTCAGGCTTGGGATCCCACATATCCAGCTGACTTTGACCCCCGCTGGCGAAGATAACGATCACAGATTTCGCTTTGCCGAACCCCGGGACCTGGTTGGCAGGGATTTCTGCCCGACCAACCTTCTTAGCAGTTGCCAGTGCTGCTCCGACCTGCATCCCACCGCGCAGAATTCCTCTGCGGGAATACACAGCCGAAGGATCTTGCAGCATGATTTGCGGCATGTCGTGCAGTCTGAAGGAAATTCCGGGAGGTCACTGAAGCGAATCGCTGCCGCAGCGACAGGCAACTCAATCGCCTGCTGACAGCATACAGGAAACACTGCTGCAGAGTGAAGCAGGTTCCGCTGTCTGTGTGCGATCCTGCAAACTGCAGGTCAAAAGCCCAGGCTCACGAAAGCTGTAAACCCCAGGGCAGTGATTCACCCAACAGGACTTCCGTATCTTCCTGACTGAGCGTTCCTCCCTGTCGGATCAGACCAACAAGATCGTCGGCTGCGGCAGCCTGCGTCAGCAGATCCGCCGTCCGTCGCCGCAGACTCTCACTGATATCCCGATATCGATCACCGGTTTTTCGAGCCAGTTGCATCAGAGCATATTGTGTCGTGGCATCCTGCAAATCCTGCTCCTTCAACAGTCGCGAGATCCAGTCTTCTGAGATCGCGGCGGGCAACACTGAATTGAGCGGCCCGTAGACGGGAACGCGACTCCCAGCCCTGCCCACTGTCCAGATCAGGGCCCGGTGGATCGCCGTGAATGATTTTCGCGATGACAGATCAGCCGCCATCTCCCCCAGTTCTCGCCGGAGCGCCGATTCCAGCAGTTCAAAAGAGCCCAGCATTCGCCAGATTTCAGCTGCCTCATGGTTTCCGGAGGCATAATTCCCGCCCTTACCACGACCACTTTGAACCTGCCGTACTTTCTGGCGGATTGCCGGCATGATCTTTCCGGCAATCTGATTCTGCCGACCCGCAGAAAGACCGCCGGAAATTCTGCGACAGAGGGTTCTGAATTCTGCCAGACATGCCGGATGCTGGTGTTGCGTGCGACCACGCATCACTTTCCAGAGTTCTTCCACTCGCCAGTCGTCTGCTGCCATTCCAAACCCCGGACGAAGGCAGTACCCGGCAAGATTCAGCCACCTGGCTTCATGCTGAGCACTGATGCGACAGGAGTCAGAGAGGTCCATTAGCGTCAGCCACATCGATCGCAGCAGTGATGGTGGCCAGGATTCCCGTGCAAGTCCAAGGGACTCCGCAAGCAGTTTCATGCACCGATCAGGATTCTCGCCGCTGCCAGTAAAGACTCGCTGAAGGACTGACCCGGCGAGTGCAATCTGCTCATCGTCCACGATTCCGGACTGTTCAGCAGTTCCCGTATGAACAACTCGCTGCGTATCAACGGCGGAACGCACGTCGAACTGAAGTTGCCATCGTTTCTCACCATCCAGTTGTTCACACCATAACTGCAGCGTTCCAATTTCGGTCAGTCGAGCGGACAGCGTCGCCTCGACCAAACCCTGTTGCTGCTTGCGGGTTGTCAGCATCGTGCGCACCGGGGGCAGCGCAGTTAACTGTTCCGGATCAGGCGGCACCAGGTCCCCCGGACTGTCTGTCAGTCGTGTTGCTGACGTGTATACGGGAAATTCCACCGGCTCTGCGGTTCTGACACGGAATTTCTGTTCCAGTGTCTGCACTGTTCCGTCGGATTCACTGCCGGCAGAAACGAGGCAGACCGCTGCCGCGGCACCATCACCCTGACATACGCCGATGTAATAACTGCGCGCCAGTCCGGCAACGATACGAGTCCCCTGGCCGCGTCGAACCAGTCCGAATGCCGCTGCTCCCTGCGCGACGGCCAGATCCAGACGCGTATTGGTCAGCACCTGCGGCTGAAATCCCGGACTGGACTCGGCAAACAAATCCTGCAGTACGGCCAGCACCCGGTCCTGCAGCAACTGGCTTTCAAAAAAACCACCGTTAAACAGGACCAGGTCGGGAGCAATCGGCTCGGCGTCTGACCGAGTCGTCAGGAATGAACACAGATGACGACTGATTGCTGGATCCGCGGCAAATGGCAGCCCAAACTCCTGAAAACCCGACTGAGCCTGTTGTGGAATTTCTCCGAGGCGGACCTGCGGAAGGAAACCATCGACCACAAGCTGCACAATTGTTTCACGATCCAGTGTGATCTGCAGCGCACCACCGATGAATCGCGAACCCGTTCCGCCCACAGCGAGGGAACAGGACGATGGCGAATCGGGCCCGAGAAGTTTTTCCTTCGCTGCCCGCGATTCGGAAATCAAACGACTCCACCGCGACGGCTCCAGCGGTTGATCCGGTGACAACAGGGCTTCGGCATGATGGGCAATCGCCAGGTCCAGATTATCGCCACCCAGCAGCAGATGATCGCCCACGGCAACACGGTGAAACTCCACCTGGTCACCATTTGCGCGGACCTGAATCAGGCTAAAGTCCGTGGTTCCGCCACCGATGTCACAAACCAGAATATTCTGCCCGGGCAGAACCAGTTGTTCCCATGATTCCCGATGCTGATGAATCCATGCGTAAAACGCGGCCTGTGGTTCCTCCAGTAAAGTCAGACGCGGAATGCCCGCCTTCCGGGCAGCGGCCACGGTCAGTTCGCGTGCGACCTCATCGAATGAAGCAGGGATTGTGATCACCACATCCTGCTCCGCCAGCGGAGCGGCGGGGTGGCGATAGTCCCACGACTCCCGAATCTGCCGCAGGCATGCAGCAATCCCCTCCACAGGAGACATACGAACCGCACCTTCCTCCGCATGCCAGGGAAGTATGGACGCTCGACGATCCACTCCGGGATGACACAGCCAGGACTTTGCCGACTCAACCGCTCGACCTGGCTGTACCGCTGCCAGATCACGAGCGAGGAAACCAACGATTGGCTGATCAGACAATGACTGCCACGGCAGTCGAAAATCAGCAGAGTCTGCAGTGTCTTCACGACTGAAGACAAATGACGGCAGCGTCTCACGCAGCTCCGTTTGTCCGGCCGCCGTCAGCTGCTCGACAGCAAACACCTGCAGCAACTGAGGGTCGGATTCTGTATCGATGAAGCTGACCGCATGGTTGGTTGTTCCGGAGTCGATTCCCACGATGTATCGCGGTGGACGAATTTCCTCTGCATGCTCTGCCACACTCTCTGACTCATTCGACGGCCTGGCTGTCACAGTTCTTCGCTGCCTTCGGTTGTGCTGACAATCGTTGCTCATCTAATCCTGGCTCATCGAAAGACTGTGGTTCACCATTTCAGGCCACTCACCGGTTCTCTGTGCAACGGCACGCGTTGTCTTTCGAATTGGTTCTGCCGGGCGTGATCCTATCGCAATCCACTGGTACAGTCGTGTTTCTGTCAGCAGCTGCCTCTCCGATTCAGCAGGTTGAGAACATTCTTGTCTTGCGAGTCGCCGCCGGATTTGTGAAGGTGGTGAGTGGATGGAGCGAACCGGGATTCGCAGACCAGTCTTCTCCGGGAGAACGCGATGCGTCGACGACAATTCTTAGTGGCTTCCACAGCAGGAATGACGGCAGTCACAGCCAGCTCGGATCTTTCTGCGACCAGCCCGGTCTCGGTCAGTTCCAGACCCGCTGCGGGTACCGCAAAAACCACTATTCTGTTTTTCCTCAGCGGCGGTGCGTCTCACATCGACATGTGGGATATGAAGCCTCACGCTCCGCTGGAATATCGTGGCCCGTTTCAGCCCGTGCAGACTTCGGCTCCGGGGATTCAGTTATGCGAGCACCTGCCGCTGCTTTCGCAGCAGGCACATCATCTCGCAGTGATCAACAGTATTGGCGGCAGCGTCAACACAAACGACCACCATGCCGGCTACTATTACAACCTCACCGGGCATGTCCCGGATCAGTCATTCCTGACGCTCGGCAATAATCGAAAGCCCTTTCCGGACGACTGGCCGGCAATGAGTGCTGTTGTCGCATCTCGACGTCCTGACCATCCGGATCTCACCAACGCCGTGACAGTGCCGCATGTCGAGGGTGCCCCGGCATACACGCGCCCCGGGCAGTTCTCCGCTCGCCTCGGTACTGAATACGACGCACTGTTCGTCAACGGCAGCCGTGAAAATCCGCTGCAATTCCAGGCTCCTGCCATCTCCCTCGAAGGTGGTGTTACCGCCCAGCGACTGCGTGATCGAGCCTCCATGCTGCGTGCTCTGGACGGTGCTCGGGATGAACTTTCCAAAGCCGGTACAACTCGAGCGTGGACCGAACAGCAGGAACGTGCATTCTCGCTGTTAACCTCGCGCGGCACTACGGAGGCGTTTGACGTTTCGCAGGAACCCGATGCTGTGCTCGATCGCTACGGCCGCGGGATCAATGGAACCAGCCTGATTCTGGCAAGACGGCTGGCTGAAGCTGGTGTGCCCTTCATCACCGTTTTTTGGATGGGTGACAAAGAACAGTCTGACAAACGGAAATGTGCCAGCGGTGGTGGCTGGGATACTCATGGCAACAATTTCAACTGCCTGAAAGACTGGCTGCTCCCGGAATTTGACCGCGGCTTCTCTGCACTCATCAGCGATCTTCATGACCGCGGAATGCTGGACGAAACACTGTTGCTGGTCACCAGTGAAATGGGGCGCAAACCGCGAATCGGTGATCCTCGATCCGGCGGCCCCTCCGGAGCCGGACGCGACCACTGGACTCACTGCCTGACCGATATTATGGCTGGCGGCGGGATCCAGGGAGGACAGGTTTATGGGGCCAGCGATCGTTACGCTGAGTACCCGGCAGAGAAACCCATTACCCCGGCACATGTCACGCGTACTGTTTACCACGCCATGGGGCTTCAGGACCTGACTGCCATCGACAGCCAGAACAGGCCGTACCAATTACTGGACGCCGGTGAACCTCTGACGGACTTGTTCTGAGCGATGGTCCTGCGGGGGCCCATCGATTCTTTGAATCCATCATCCGGCCCCTCAAACGGTCGCAACAATTCCGATGGGGTTCGCGGGGCAACGCTGTATTTGATTCGGTTTGTCCGGTAGCGTCGTGAAACGCACCCGGCTTCTGCGGACACACCTGTTTTGTGACATGGCAGGATTTTGGCGAGATGTCACGCGATGATGCGTTTGATGACTTCCCCGGTGCTGAGGTCAGCCTGCAGAGCCTTCTCTCGGTCTTCGTCGCTGCGGTACAGCACGAGGGTGACTTCATTGCCGCTGCCATTGAAGATCAGTTCATCCGTGAAGCCGTTCATCAGCAGCAGACCGCGTCCACTGGCAAGCATCAGCTCGGGATTATTGCATCGTTCCATTGCCGCCTTAACATCAAAGCCGGAGCCTTCATCACAGATGCAGATCCATAAGCCAAACAAGCCCACGATTTCTGTAACTCGAATCAAGCGAGAACGCCATGGTTCCTGAGTTTCGCGTTCCCGTGCCAAATCAAGAAACGCGGATGAACCATCTTCTTTGAGTTCAGAACTGATCTCGAGGTTGCCGTGGTAAAAGGCGTTGTTCAACGCTTCTTCCAGCGCCATGCAGAAGTGGTTTTGTCGCCCCTCGTCGACGATCTCAAAGTCTGAGACGGCACTCAGAAGACGCTCACGCAGCGGCGAAATCAGCGCACGACGTGTGGGGATCGTCAATTGCGAAACACGCAGGTGCCGCGACGTCAAGACTTCCGATTCTTCCCATTCGTCAAGTTCGGACATCGCTGCAGTACCTGAATTCTGAGCATGAACGGAAGGGCGAAAACTGGGAACACCCTGTGAAGTATAGTCACAGGATCCCATTTTCCACACTTGGAGGCCACATCTATCCTGCAGAAACACCAAGGAGTGCCGCGGGGTGGCCAGAATACGAGGAGCCTTCCGCGAAGCCAGGAACTGAGGAAAGATACGATGCAAATATGGTCGTGTCCGGGAAACTCAGGATCCGGCCCTCATTTCGTGCATCTTGGCAGCAAAGCATGCGTTTGCTCACGCCTGGTGAATTTTTACTGATTATCACCCTGGAACGTTACAACCCGCTGTACCAGGATTTTCAGGATGTTCTCACACCTGTTTGCGACGCCCAACTCAGCTGCGGGCCCCAATCGCGACTGGCCATTGAGTTTTGCGTTGAACTCAATTCAATGTCGGCGATGAAGACACGACATGGATCCAAGGTCTTTGGATCAGATGAATCTCAGTCCGAGATCCACACCTTTTAGTTGAATTCCCTGAGCAAGTCGCTTCCAATAATACCAGGAATGGCATGCTCCGCCTGCTACCCTTCCTGCACTTCTTCTCTCTCCCTAGTCCTTGCCAGTGGATTCGCCTTCTCCAGTTGGTAGGATCCTCACCTGGTTCCCCCCGTCGACTCAACACCTGTTGAAATCTGAGCAATCTCAAATGACAAACACACCGGAAAATGCGTCTGAAGATGTCGCAGTCACCGAGTTACCGGATCAGCCCCGCCGAGGTGTCATGTTGCAGGCCCTGACCGGCTTTCTCAGCTTTCTCCTGGTGGCAATCCCCGGCACGCTTGGCGGATTGTTCTTTCTCGACCCAATCCTGCGCAGGAAAAAGTCAGCTGAACCAGGGCAGGCCGGTGCCCCGCAGGCTCGCAAGGACGGCGAAGGCTTCATTCGACTTGATGTGACTCGCGACGCCGTTCCCGAAGATGGAACGCCCGTTTCGGTGACCGTCTTTGACGATATCGACGATGCATGGAATCGCTTCAGCAATGTCCCTGTGGGCAGTATTTGGCTTCGCAGAGACGAACAGGGTGTCGTTTCCGCGTTCAACTCCATCTGCCCCCACCTCGGCTGCTCAGTCAATTATCGACGTGCGGAAAATGACTTCTTCTGCCCCTGTCACACCAGTGCCTTCGGACTGGATGGTGAAAAAACCAATCAGATCCCGCCACGAAGTATGGATTCACTGGATGTGTCCATGAGGACAGACGGGCAGTCAGATGAAACCGGCTCAGAAATCTGGGTTCGCTTCTGTAATTTCCGCCGTGCCACGGCGGACAAGATTGAGATCCAGTAGCACACCTCAGAAGTCACCGCCTGCTACGGGCGAGACTCACTCCACTGCCGGATGGGTTTCGTCTTCGATCTCTGAGCAGGAAACGTCAACAGCGAAAAGGCTGCGTTTATGAAAATGCTGATCGACTGGATGGACAATCGCATGGGCATCCGTGCCGTGATGCACGAAGCTTTGTACGAGCGTGTTCCGGGTGGAGCGCGCTGGCGATATGTCTGGGGCAGCACCCTGGTGTTTACTTTTGTGCTGCAGGTAATCACCGGCTTTATGTTGTGGTCTGCCTACAGTCCCAGTACGCGCACGGCCTGGGAAAGTGTGTTCTTTATTCAACATGAAATGTTTCTCGGCAGCGTCATTCGCGGTCTGCATCATTACGCCGCGCAGGCAATGGTTGTGCTGATGGCCATTCACCTTGTTCAGGTTGTCATCGACGGAGCATATCGTGCTCCTCGCGAAGTCAACTTCTGGCTTGGTATCGTCCTGATGATGATTGTTTTTGGACTATCTCTCACGGGCTATCTGCTGCCCTGGGATCAAAAGGGCTACTACGCAACACAGGTTACGACCAACATCATGAGTGCAACACCGGTGGTCGGAGCTGAAGTACAGACACTTGCTCAGGGTGGCAACGAATACGGTCATCTCACGCTGACACGGTTCTTTGCGATGCATGCCGGTTTGCTGCCCGCATCACTGGTCGCGTTTCTTGCATTGCACATCGCGATGTTTCGCCGGCACGGCCTGACAGTCCACGATCCAAAACACGCCCCGGATACGAATTTTTGGCCGGATCAGGTTTTGAAGGATGCAGTTGCCTGCTTTGCTATTCTTGCCGGAATACTCGCGCTGGCCGTGCTTCGTCCCGCAGAATTAAGCGCCCCTGCAGACCCGGCTGTAAAATTCGATGCAGCGCGACCGGAGTGGTATTTTCTGTTCCTGTTTCGCTTTCTGCGATTCCATGCCGTCGAATCTCTGGGCCTGACCTTTGGAGCCATTATCGTCCCCGGACTCATCATGGGGATCATCGCCCTGATGCCATTGACGGCAAGAATCCTCGGCAACT
>JAFMMM010000243.1 GCA_017859815.1 Planctomycetota bacterium
GAAGAACTCACCGCGTGGCATGAGGCCGGACATGCGTGGATGGCACTGCATCTGGGTGCCCAGGTGCAGTCGGTCAGTATCGACCCGGACAACGACGATGGCCCGCAGCGATTCGGTGACACCGTGATCGCATGGCCTCGCAGCCGGTTTGCTGACCAGGAACTTGCCAGAGGGCTGGCCTGGGTAGCTCTGGCTGGTCCTGTGGCCGAAATGATTCGGCTGGAAGAACTGCAGCACCCCGCCAGCGCCCCGGAATGGGCTCAGGACTGGCGAGAAGCCCGGAACGCAATCGTTCAAATGGTGCCGGACCGGATGCGAAACCGCGTTCTGGAAACGGTGACTGCGGAAATCTTCGAACTGTTTTCTGAGGAGCATCACCGCGAAGCACTTGCCGTGCTTGCAGATCACCTGCTGGCGCACGAAATTCTGGATGAAGAACTTCTTTACGAAGCACTTGAGCCATGGTTACCGAACGTCTGACTTACTTCCGCCGACCGGGTGAAAGGTATCTCACACGAAACGCGGTCGCCCACGAAGCCAGTCGATCCTCTTCAATCGCCAGCCTCATGGCTCGCATCAGATCCTGGTAGAAATGCAGGTTGTGCAGCGTTGCGAGCGTTCCGTAAAGGGGTTCATCTGCGAAGGTGAGATGACGCAGATACGCTCGACTGTATCCTCCCGAACACGTGGGACATTCACAGGAAGTATCAATCGGGTACCGATCCTTGCGATATCGCTTATCCTGAATTCGCATTTTTCCGTCCCACGTAAACAATGTTCCTTCACGTGCGTAGCGGGTGGGAATAATGCAGTCAAAAATATCCATGCCGCATTCCACGGCGGCGACGAGGTCTTCCGGAAGCCCAACGCCCATCAGGTAGCGGACCTGATCGGCGGGCATCAGTGGGGCCGTGTGTCGGACGACACGAACCATCGCTTCGTGACCCTCACCAACCGATACACCACCGATGGCGTAGCCAGGCAGGTCCAGTGAAGTGACCTGCTGAACGGCACGCGTACGAAGATCCAGTTCCATTCCGCCCTGGATAATTCCGAACAGATGCTGATGCGGCTGAATCGGGGCTGCAGCACAGCGTTTCAGCCAGCGTTGTGTACGGTCAAGAGACTTCGCCATGTACCGTGGAGGCATCCGATGGTCCACACATTCGTCGAAGGCCATGACGATATCGGCCCCAAGTCGACGCTGAATGTCCATCGCGGATTCCGGAGAAAGCATCATGGGCTTTTCGTCTCCGCCTCGGCGGCCACCGGTACGAAAACTGAAGCTGACACCTTCTTCTGTGATCTGGCGATCCGGGAGGCTGAAGACCTGAAATCCTCCGGAGTCGGTGAGGATGGTCTTGTTCCACCGCATCATGGAATGCAGGCCCCCCAACCGTTCAACGATTTGAGTCCGATCAAGAATTCCGAGGTGATAGGTGTTGGCGAGGACAACCTCTGCACCGGTTGCCGCGACCTGATCCGGAAGCACACATTTGACGGTGCCCTGTGTGCCAACGGGCATGAATGCAGGCGTTTCCACAGTCCCGTGTGCAGTCACGAATCGGCCTCGGCGAGCCTTGTTGCTTTGTGCCAAAAGTTGGTAGTGGAGTCCGTTACCGGGTGTCCATTCTGGGGAACTGTCGTCCATCTTTTGCATCTGGGTACGGAAGAGTGAGTTGTTGGTCAGACAGCGATCGGGTGGACGACTGCCGGTCGGGAAGTGCAGATGCGGCGACCGCGGTCACGGGAGTGGCAGCATCACTGTTTGAGAAAACATCACGCAGGGGACCGTCAATGACAGACCCCTGCGAGGAACAGAGGCAGCTGTTTTTCATAGCCTGGGTCAGCGAATTTTGCTGTCAGGAAGTTCCTGGCTGATGCCCTCGTCCAAAGGCATTTTGTCGGTCTCCTCCGTCAATCCGACTTCCGCCATGGCCCGCTTCAGTTCTTTCTGCATTTCCGCAACGACAGCGGCGTACTTCGGACGATCGATCAGATTGTGTCGCTCCTCAGGGTCGAATTCGATGTTGTACAATTCGGCCATGTGACGATCAGGGCTGCCATCACCGTGAGGTGAGCGGGAGTACTTCCATGAGTCAGTTCGTACACTTCTGACATTTGGTGTGTAGGGAAACTGCTTTTCGTAGTTGTAGTAGTACAGGAAGGATTTTCGCCAGTCGGAGTTCCTGCCCTGGGCAAGTTGCGCCCACGACCGTCCGTGAATGTTCTGCAGGGCAGGTGCACCACAGAGTTCCAGCAGGCTGGGGGCAAGGTCGACAGTCAACACCTGGTCTTCAAGGACTTTCGGCTGGTCAGCGGGAGTCAGCCCGGGGAAGCGAACAATCTGCAGAATTCGAATACTTGGTTCGTGAGCCGTTCGCTTGTCGACCATGCCGTTCTCACCATTCAGGATTCCATTGTCGCTCATGAAAACAATGATGGTGTTGTCGAGTTCACCACGTTGACGCAGCAGTTCATAAAGCCGGCCCACACTGTCGTCGACCGACAGCAGGGTTGACCAGTATGCACGCGTCATGTTTTCGAAATCTTTGACCGCCTCCGGAGATGTATCCGGGAATTCCTTTCGCCAGTCGAAGAGCGGGCCGTAGATTCCGTGCCATGTGGACAGACGCTGGCGTATCCAGTCGGGCTTATCCTTCAGCATGAAGGCTGTTTCCGGGTAGGGAATTCGAACATCGTCAAATGCCCCCTGATACTTCTCTTCGGGGAAATAAAAGCTGTGCGGTGCCTTATGGCCAATCATCAAACACCATGGCTTGTCACCACGGTCCTGCTGCAGCCACTCCTCAGCCATATCCGTCACCACATGGGTGTAATAGCCGGGAACAACTTTCCGCTCTTTGCCGTTGAAGTTGAATTCCGTGTCGAAGTACTTGCCCTGTCCGCGATGGGTGACAAACCAGTCGAACCCGGGACGAGGTTCATCGTTGTTTTCTCCCATATGCCACTTTCCGATGTAAGCCGTTTCGTATCCGTCAGCCTGCAGGACCAGTGGGAAGCTCTTCAGATTCTCCGGGTACTCGGTGAAATTGTTTGTCACCCCGTGAGCATGTGCGTACAGACCGCTGAGAATGCTGGCGCGACTGGGGGAGCACAGTGAGGTCGTGCAAAAGGAATTGCGGAAATAGATTCCTTCATGCCCCAATCGATCGATGTGAGGCGTTTTCAGATGCGGGTGACCTGCGATGCCGGCAGCGTCCCAACGCTGATCGTCGGTCAACATGAACAAAATGTTGGGGCGATCTGCGGCGTTCGCCCGCAATGGGGCCATGATGCTGACCTGTACCAGGCCAACGAAAAGCAGCAGAAACAAGCGACTGGTCATGTTGAATTCCTTCCAGCGATTACGATCACAGGTCTGCCGATCATGCAGCAGTGGGAATGAATCTTTCCGGGATGTTGCGGGAGTGTACCAAAAGAGTTGCAGAACCGTTTCATCGGGACGGCTGCAAGTCGTTTTTCCAATTGGATTGTCGTTAGTTGCGCGTCACCGTTTCATCGAGGTTCAGCAGAATCCGGGAGACCAGTGTCCACGCGGCAACGTCCTGAGGCGTGGTGCCTGACGGTATCTCGGGAAGCGTGGCCGGATTTCCGGTAGCCACTTCCCGTGGATTCAGCCAGCCTTCGGCAATCCGCTGTCGCTGCTGCTGCAAAGCAGTCAACAGTGCAGCCTCCTCCCTGCTGTCCGGGATTCGGCTTGTACACAGAAAAAAACCGTGGCGAGCTCGGGCGGAATCATCCGGCTGCGCTTCTTTCAGAATTCTCAGGCTGAGAGCCCGAGCCGCTTCCACGAGGACAGGCTCGTTCAGGCCGACAAGAGCCGCCAGAGGTGTGTTGGATCGCATGCGCTGCGGACACGAAGCATCTCCGTTGGGGGAGTCAAGTACTGACAGCATCGGATCGGGCATCGATCGTTTGCGAAACAGATAGACTGCTCGGCAATATCGTTCCGAGCCCTCTGCCGGCTTCCAGAACTTCGGATAGACGTAGTTGTAATCCAGGACATTTTGCGGCACCGGCGGAATGATTGACTCGCCACCGGGGTAGCTGGTGAGCAGTCCGGAAACAGAAAGTGCGATATCTCTCAGCACTTCCGCCTCAACACGATATCTGGAACTGCGGGCCAGCAGCCGATTGGCGGCATCCCGATCCAGTAACTCCGGAGATACACTCGAGGATTGTCGATACATGCGACTTGTGACGATCGTTCGCATCAACCTGCGGCGACTCCAGCCGTGTTCCATGAAATCCACCGCCAGCCAGTCCAGAAGATCGCGATACTCGGGAAACGGGGAACGCGTTCCAAAGTCCTCGGGTGTTTCGACCAGTCCCGAGCCGAACAGCCCTTGCCAGACATAATTGACCGCGACCCGAGCAGTCAGCGGAGACTCCTCGGAAACCAGCCAGCGAGCCAATCCGAGGCGGTTGGGGGGGGCATCTGCAGGGAGCGGATGCAGGGCTGCCGGAACATGAGGCTGGATCGGCTCCAGAGGTTGATCCCACTCCCCTCGATCCAGCCGCGAGGTTGTCCGCGGATCCCGCGAGCTTCTGGATGTCAGGTGCAACACCGTCGTGTGGGCCTGCGGTGTTGATTTCCACGTCTGTTCAATCTGCTCGTTGACTTCCGAGAGATCCGGAATGGACTTTCGCCACGCCGCAAATAACGCCGCAGATTCCTGTGCAGTACGTTGTGCCTCCGGTTGCTGCACGGCCAGAACGGCACCATAGTCCATTGACAGTGCAGCAGGGGATTCTGCAGTGGTCAGACTGAAGCGAATGCACCCGGGCATGTCGCCCATCCGCCAGGCAATTTTCATTTCTGCTCCGGCTGGGAAATTCAGCGGGGTCTCAAATCGGATGACAGCCACTGCGGGCTGATTGCGAAGCCCCGGTCCGCGATCAGCCTTCCAGGAGGTACTGTCGTTGCCGTCGATCAGCAAAGCGACCGGCCCGGTTGTTTTCTTCCCATCGTCTGTCTTCACTTCCGGCTCTGAAAAGTCGGCAGTCACTGCAGCCAGCGTCTGTTTCTGCCACTGGGCCTCTGCAGTTGTGCGGACAAAAACTTCCAGTTCGTGCAGGATCCACGTGCCGCTGCGACTTCGCCCCGGACCTGTTTGCGGCAGATCTCCATGGTTCAGGATTTCCAGCTGCAGGCCGGTAATATTTTCCAGAACAGGGCGGCTAAGCATGAACAGATCAGCGCTGCTGTGACCTTTCATCAGTAGTGAACCATCTGCTTCCTGAGTCGGGTGATTCAGTCCGCTGTTACTGCCCAGCTCCGTTGCCTGCAGCGTTGTCCAGTCGGGAATCTGAGCCATCGTCTCGACACAAAAATCCGCAAGCTCCTGTTGCCAGTTGGGACGTTGTTGACGGATCTGTTCCTCCAGCGTCTGCCGCTGCTGCCGGAGTTCGTTCAGCGTGGCGAGCTGTGCATCAGTGTAGACCCATGACTGCGCCTCGAAGGTATTGTTCAGGAATGCAAACAGGCCGTAGTATTCGGAGTGCGTGATCGGGTCGTATTTGTGAGTGTGGCACTGAGCGCATTGAGTCGTCAGCCCCAGCACTGCCTTGCCAAGGCAGTCCAGCCGATCAAACATTTCAACCATCCGAAACTGCTCCGGAACAATCGCGCCTTCCTCGTTGACCATGCTGTTGCGCAGGAAGCCGGTGGCAATGATCTGATCCTGAGTTGCATTCGGCAGCAGGTCGCCGGCGATCTGTTCGACAATAAACTGGTTCCATGGCATGTCCTGATTGATGGCATCGATGACCCAGTCACGCCAGATCCACTGCTCCCGCTTCAAATCCTTCTCGTAGCCGTTGGTGTCCGAATAACGGGCCAGATCCAGCCACTGTCGAGCCCACTTGCGGCCAAATGCCGGATCGGTCAGCAATCGATCCACGGTCGCTTCGAAGCCTTCGTCCAGAAACTGCTGCAACTGCTGAGGACTCGGAGGCAGGCCGATCAGATCCAGATAGACTCGACGGCACAGCTGTTCGGGCGTTGCCGCATCAGCAAACTGCAGGCCTTCCTGCTGCAGACGGTCGGCTGTGAATGAATCCACCGGATTCGTGAAAGTCGGGTCAGGCAGTGGACGCTTTTGCGGTGCTGTGAACGCCCAGTGCTGTTCGTACTGACCGCCGTCCCGGATCCACTGCACCAGCGAATTCTTTTCGGCAGCGGTGGGACGCTTCGCCGCCTCAGGAGGCGGCATCATCAGATCCGGATCATCGCTGAACAATCGCTTGATCAGCTCGCTGCTGTCAGGAGCCCCCGGAACGACCGCCGCTGCACCGGAATCGCCCCCATGAAGAGCTGACTCCTGGAGGTCCAGCCGGAGTCCACCCTGGCGCTGTGCTTCATCGGCTCCGTGGCACTGCCAGCAGTGCTCCGAAAGAATGCCGCGAATGTTGCCCTGAAAATCTGTCTGTGCCCGCGACGCGGGACAAGTGGCGAGCACCAAAATCAATGTCAGGAAACGCACACGCTATTCCTTCAAAGAGGCGTGAACAGCAATCCCCCATCCACTGCTGCGAGGGGTGGGAGTCAGGAATTCCATGAGCATACCGAACGGCAGCGGACTGTGAAGTCAGACACCGGAACCGCAGCAAAACAAAGTCAGACGTACTGAGGCCTGCCCGAAATCTGACCAGTTCACATGCTTTCCTGTTGCCTGAGAACGCGAAGAATGCTATGCCAATTCCTCTGACGTTTCTTCGTATTCGCGTTCCTGCGGAGGAGGCTGCCGTGCCACATGGGTTTCAGCCTGGCGATCCTGTGATCTACATGCGTTCCAAACAAAGCTCGCGGCCCGGGCCGCGAGCACGACTGGTTTCGCCAACCGGAACGGGTGACAGCTACAACTACGTCGTCGACAAGTACTGGAGGGTTCAGCAGATCCTCGATGATGGCGATCTGCTGTTGGTCACCCGCCGCGGAAAGCTGCACCGAATCAGCGCTTCAGATCCCATGCTGCGCAAACCTGGGCTGATCCTGAGATTACTGATGGCGGCTCGTTTTCCGGTACAGACCATGCCCGGTACTCCGCCGGAGACCGGGCAGTAGGCAGAACGTTTGTTGCTCAGCTGCAACCGCATCTGCAAACGGCAGCGAGAGACGCACCGGTGGCCACGGCACTCAGGTTGACCCTGTCCGATCGCTGGAACGATCAATCTTTCTGCTTAACCCGATCCGCTTCCGCTGCAGGTCAACTTCCAGAACCTGGACTTCCACGATATCGCCGGCAGAAATGACGTCCGCCGGGTTGCGGACAAAATGGTCGGCAAGCTGCGACACGTGGATCAGGCCGTCCTGGTGAACACCGATGTCGACAAAGGCGCCGAACTGGGTGACATTGGTCACCACGCCTTCCAGAATCATCCCCGGCTGAAGGTGCTCCGGTTCTGTAATCCGATCGTCAAACTGCACCTCGCGAAACTGCTCTCGAGGATCACGCCCGGGCCGAGCGAGCTCTGCCAGAAGATCGCGGATGGCGATTTCTCCGATCTCAGCCCCGACAAAGTCACTGCACTGCACCTGCTGCAGTACAGCGTCGTTTCCCGTGATGTCCGCGACAGAAATCTGCAGGGCTGCCGCAATCTTCTCCACCACGGAATACTGTTCAGGATGAACTGCGGAAGCGTCCAGAGGATTGTTGCCATTCGGGATCCGCAGAAACCCAGCTGCCTGACGAAAGACTTTCGGGCCAAATCGAGGAACTGACAGGAGATCGTCCCGACTGGCAAATGGCCCCTGAGCTTCCCGCCAGTGAACAATACGACCTGCGAGTGTGGGGCCAACACCGGATACGAACGACAGCAGTGACGCACTTGCGGTATTCAGATCCACGCCGACCGCATTGACACAGGATTCCACTTCCCGAATCAGTGTTCGTCGCAACAGCGTCTGATCGACATCGTGCTGATACTGACCAACTCCGATTGACCTTGGGTCAATCTTCACAAGCTCTGCCAGCGGATCCTGCAGCCGGTGAGCAATACTGATCGCGCCGCGAATTGTGACATCAAGATCGGGGTACTCCTGCACTGCCAGCTCACAGGCAGAGTAAACAGATGCTCCTGCTTCACTAACCACAGCAGTCGTGATGGGGAGGTTTTCCTGCTGCAAAATGTCGCGAACAAATGCGTGCGTTTCTCTCGATCCAGTGCCGTTCCCGATCGAGATGAGCCGGACCGAGTGTGTTCTGATCATCCGCAATAATTGTTTGGCCGACTCCTCTG
>JAFMMM010000244.1 GCA_017859815.1 Planctomycetota bacterium
CAGCGACAGACGCCCACCGAGCACTGTCAGCGGTCACAATGAGACGAGTCGCTCTCGCCGGGAACGCTTCAGCAAACGTATCCGCAACGAGCACAGACCTGAGATTCAGTTGGCCGGGCAAGCTGTTATCCCTGCACGTGTCGCTACCATTCACGTTAGACCACCTCAAATTTCCTGCCTGACAGTTTGCGCTGCACTGGGAATCCTACCTCAAACGCATCAATTCACGAAAGCTCGCCCTGAAGTCCGCAACAGCGCTGCTGTGCCTATTCCCATGTCAGTCTCCCGAAACGATATTCAGCGGCCGAACTGCACTCTGCGCCGTTCGCGCGGCTGGTACTGTTTTCCCACCGCTGGTTTACTAAACTACGGAAGATGCCAGACCAGTCGATGCGAATTCTGTTACTTGACGGCGAACTGACCTTTCGTGGGTCGTCTCTGCTGACGCTGCAGGTTGCGCGAGGCCTTGAACGACGCGAATTCAGGACCGCTCTCGTCGCACCGACAGTCAGTCAGATCGAACCTACCTTGCTGAAGGGTGTTCGACTGCATCTGACGCCGGGCTACACAGTGCCTGTCTGGGGGCGAATTGTGGTGAAATCCCTGCGGCATCGGCTGATGGACCAGCCCCCCGACATCATCCACCTGTTCGACAGTCGCTATCTCTGTCAGGGAGAACGCCTCGCCTCAGCCCTCGATTGCCCTCTCACTCTGACTGTAGGCAGCCACGAGGAAGCCGCTTTGCTGCGATCACGGCACCCGGCTCGACGCCTGAAAGCCATTCTTCCGGTAAGCGAGAGTGTGAATCGCAGCATCCCCGACTCTCCGCTGACGGCGGATTCCCTGCGACGAGTTATTCACCCCGGCGTTGCACTTCCCGAAGCCCCCATTGACGCCATTCTTGATGATGACCGTCCTCCGGTCATCGGAATGGCAGGACCTCTGGAAGTTGACAAGGGAGCTGCATTTTTCCTGCGTGCCTGCGGAGACGTCATCCGGCAGGGGCACAAGATCAGAGTCGTGATTTCGGGAAGCGGACCGGAGGAACACAATTTACGTCGGCTTGCCGCAAATCTGAAAATCTCATCCCAACTGACGTTTGTTGATGGTGGAGTTTCAATGCAGGGCTTTCTTGAAGCCATCGATATCTTTTGTATGCCCTCATTACAGCAGGGAATCGGTGTACTGATGCTGGAGGCGATGGCTATGGCACGACCGGTCATTGCTTCCGGTGTCGGCGGCGTTCTTAGTGTGATCCAGGATCAGATTGACGGGATGATTGTCCCTCCTTCCGACAGCGGAGCACTGTCGCGTCGAATCTGTGAAATGCTGACGGACCGCGAGGCTACTCGACAGATTGCACTCTCGGGGCAACACCTGATCCGACAGCGTTTCAACGAAACTCGCATGCTCGATGAACTTATCGAAGTCTTCACAGGGCTGACGCTCCATTCTGGATATCGCCCTCCCGAGGATACCTCCGCCATCTCTCTGTCCGGACCAGCAGTTGTATGAACTGGCGGATTTTTTTCTCCGGCTCCACATCTCCAGCATGGGTGCTGTTCGTGCTCGCGGCAATTGCAGCCTCAGCACTGTTCACACTCTCTTCGCTGCGATGGGAACGCAGACTTGTATCCGCCAGCGTGATCCAGGCACTGACAGGACTGAGATTCCTGATTCTGCTGTGTCTGCTGGCAGTTCTGCTGAAACCAGTACTCACGAATCGCCCCGACTCTTCGCAAAATGGGCGGCTGGTCATCCTGACCGATACGTCCCTGAGTATGCAGACCAGTGATCGGCACGCCTCTCACGAAGAAAAGATTCGCTGGGGCACTGCGATGCATATGCTGAAGCAACGCAGCGAAATTGATAACTCGAACAGCAGCAGCCAGCAAACACTGGACAGCATGGATCCTGCTTCCCCGGATCAGAACCGGGGTAACTTCCCCCTGCAGCCATCAGCAGCACAACGGGAGCTGATGAATTCCACCGCTGCTGCGGTAGCCGATATGACACGTCTGGAAATTGCACGCCAACTGCTGTACTCCGGCGAGCAGCCACTGCTGGAGCAGCTTGCACAGTCCTGGAATGTGGACCTTCGAGCTTTCGCCGGTGCTACGGCGGAGATTTCCAAAGATCAGTTTCAGCCGGATTCCTCATTTCGTACTCCGGATCTGCGGGCATCTCATACAGACCTGCTTGATTCAATCCAGCGATTGATGTCGGAGTCAGCTGCAAACGACCTGAAAGCAATTCTTGTCTTCTCTGACGGTCAACAAACCGAATCCGGTGATTTGCGGGAAGTCGCAGCCCGCCTTGCATCACTTGGAGTACCCGTGTTCACGGTTCCGCTGGGCTCGTCACAGGCCCCCCGTGACCTCTCCATTATTTCCGTGAACGCGCCCGAATCGGTCTTCCTGCACGACAGCGCTTCCGTTCGGGTGCTGTTGGCAACATCCGGGTTTCAGGGACAGGAACTCGCTGTCTCCTTGCAGCAGAACGGACAGGAGATCGAACAGAAAACCATCGTCCCCACAACAAGTCAGACGGAGGTTGCGTTTTCAGTCACGCCGGAAACCGCTGCCAATCAGGAATACACCATTCACATCTCGAATGAGCCCGGAGAAACCCGCGATGACAACAATGATGCACAGTTTCTGATTCAGGTCGTGGACGCAGCAGCGCGAGTCATGCTGGTGGAGGGTGACGCAAGGTGGGAGTTTCGTTACCTGAAGAATCTGTTCGAACGCGATGAACAGGTGCTGACAGAGTCAATTCTGCTCCATCAACCATGGTTAAAAATATTGACGGAACCAGGGTTCACGGCAGAATTACCTGCTGCAGACCAGTTTCGCGAAGCACTGGCCAATACGGACATTCTGTTCCTCGGTGATGTTGCACCTGAGGACATCGATCCAAACTCCGTCACGATGATCGAACAGGCCGTCTCACAGGATGGACTGACTCTGGTGTGCATCCCCGGACACCAGTCGATGCCATGGAGGTGGGCCGCGGAATCTGACCTGTCGAAGCTGCTGCCGGTCGCAGATACGCGACAGAAGACAGCCGAGGATTATCAGCAGAGTCGCCCGGAACTGCCTCCTTCGAGCTACCGGATGCTGCTCGCCCCCTCCGCCGCGGATCTGCCCATGTTTCGAGGCCTTACCGGAACGGACCTCAGGACATCAATGGATCAACTCCCGGGGCCCCCATGGATCGCCACGGGAACTCCGAAGCCGGGTGCCATGGCCTGGCTCTCCACGACTCTTCCGCGACCGAACACCCCTCCTGACCCTGTGATTGTTCATCAGGATTACGGATTTGGACAAGTCCTCTGGATGGGAATGGACAGCACCTGGCGTTGGCGAAAACGAGCCGGAGATGAAATCCACTATCGCTTCTGGGGACAGTTGGTGCGATGGGCTTCCCGAACTCGTGCGGCAGCCGGCAACTCAGATGTCAAGTTCTCTCTCTCAAGGTCTGTCATTCCCGAAGGCTCGCCACTCAATGCTACAGTGAGGTGGAATCAGCGTCTGATCAGACAGCTTGAGTCCACTCAGGTGGAACTGCTTCTTGAACCTCAGAGCGCATCTTCGGGAGGCCAAAGACCGAGCGGGAATCAAACGGTCCGACTGGTCAGCACTCCGGAAAAACCGGGGTATTTCTCCACTCAGATTGCTGGGCTGTCTCCGGGAGTCTGGCGAGCAAGACTTCAGCTGCAGTCGGCCCCGGTCGATGTACCAGCAATTGAAACCGAATTCGTTGTCACGCAGCAACGATCGGCTGAGCTGGCCCGCATCGCCTGCGATCGAAGTTTCCTGAGGGATCTGGCTGTGGCATCGGGGGGAATGCTGATTGAAACGGATCAGATCGATGAATTGCAGACCCTGCTGGCTCCCGAAACCGCAGAATCCAGAGACTACGTCGAAACCACGCTTTGGGATCACTGGTCAGTACTGCTGATCTTCGGATCGCTGCTGACAGCGGAGTGGATCATTCGCCGGGTATCCGGCCTGCCATAGCGACACCAACTGGCTCCACAGACTCCTGACTGCACTTTTTCTTTCTGATGGCTGCAGCAATAACGAACCCCATCAGCAGACTGAAACTCGCAAACGACACTACCGCTCCACGAACAAAAGATCCCGGTCGATACTCCCAAATTACACGCAGTGTTCCCTCCGGAAGAGCAAGTGTCCGAAGCAATGTCTCAGCTTGAGCGGAGTCCGTAGCCTGCAGCGACGTTGCCTTGCCCGATTCATCAATTGCGATGACCTCACTCTCCCAGCCAGGATACGCCAGCTCAGACCATACTAAAGTTCCCGCCTCCAGCATCTCAACTTCTGCCTCAAAGCGTTGTGGGGTCCTGCGAACAATGAACTTTCCAGCCGCGTCACGAGGAACGATACGAATCCGGTCCTCGCTGTCTTCAATCCGATAAAGCCAGCATGGACTGTCTCCTCGCCCCCAGACTCGATTCAGAAAAGTGTCCGGTCCCGACCGCACCAGCACCAGCTGATCGTCAGGATTTCGGATCTCTTCCGTAGCCAGAATATGGGTAACAGAAAGATATTGCAGCTTCGCCAGCACCTCCACAGAAGGGTATGTCTCCTCCGGGTTCGCCTCCGGACCGACCAGTTCCAGTTCCTCAGAAAAATAGGCTGCAGGGCCAATTCCCAGATACTGCGGAAGACTGCTGACGCCAAACAGATTGCCGATATTGGGTCCAGGGGCGAGCAGGCGAACCCTGCTGTTGCCGCCCTCACTTCGCAGCGTCTCAGCAATCCAGCTCTCCTGCAGACCATTCCATGGAGGGTTCTGTACGACCACCGCATCGCTCACCGTTTGTGTAGACCAGCGGACATCGACGAAAGCCACTGTCCCCAGCAGCACCAGCAGCAACAGCTTCTGGAAAGTTGATCGACGAGCGCAGATTTGATCGAGAACGAACCCTGCTGCAGTGGCAACACCAAGAGTGGAAATCATGGTGTAGCGTCCGGGACCCATGAAGAAGGAAAAACCGGGCAATCGGTGCGTGAGAGGTATCAGCGCCCCTGTTGCATAGGTCAACCCAAGAACTGTCAGCAGCAGCCAGAATTTCCACGCACGCCTTTGCAGTCGGTACCTGACACGGCTGCTCAACAGCATCAACGTCAGCAACAACGGAATGATTCCGGGATAGAAATGGGCTTCGACTGGGTTAGTAGCCGACTCGACAAAAGCCGGCAACTTCTGCACCGCCTCCGATGCGAGAATCTCCGGTGAGTGCCAGTACCACCAACTTCCCACGATCTGTGTCAGATACAGCGGTGGCAGATGACCATAACCGGGCTGAAAGACCGATGACTCGCCGCTGCCATCACGCTGGCTGATCTGCTTCAACTCCAGCGTTGGCAGGACCTGCACAGCCGCCAGCAGAAAAGCTGACGTGATCGCGATCGGCGGAATCAAACTCCGCACCAGCATTAATCCGCGGCCGTGTCGACATTGAAGCCACATCGTCCTTGCCACCAGCATGAAACAGCTGAGCTGCGTGATGAACGCAAGGGAGTAGTGACCGGCAAGCAGATGAGTCGCAAAAGCCACCGCGCAGCCAAAAAACCGGGACCACGAAGGGCTCTCCAAAAGTCGTTGAGTCTGCCATAAACACATCGGCAGCCATACGGCACCAATGATGCTCCACTCCAGAGAAGCTCGAGCAGGAAACCAGCTGTAAACAAACACGATCGCCGTAAAGACCGCGGCGGTATTTTGCATTCCCTGCGCGCGAGCAAATCTCCAGGCAATGATTACTGCAAGCCAGTAATGCAGGAGAAATGAAACGTGGTAAGCGGTGTGGGCATCCAGAAACAACAACAGCACGGATGCCGGGTAGAACACCCCACCCTGACTCTCCGCCAGCAGGGGATACCCAAGAGAAGTCCGATCGTGCCAGAGAGGCAGTCGCCCAGCAGAGAACTCCTCACCGATGAACTGTTTCTGCGGCAGGAAATAGGGATAAGTGTCACCACCGACCAGTCCACCGCCATAAAACAAAGGACGCCAGCAAAGGAACACGCAGACGGCACTGACCAGAACAGCCAGCAGCCAGTCTCTCCAGCGAATCCGGGCATCAAAAGTCGGCGTGCTCAGGAAACCAGCCTCCTTAGGAGCAGTTGGTCAGGTCACATCAGCATCAAAGACCCGAACCTGGGCCCAACTGTCCCGGTTTGACTCGATGAATGCCAGGTGATCCGCCGCGGTCTGGTAAGTGTCGTGGGAAGCACGAGAGTCAAACACGACATTCAGACAGACATGAAAATCCTGATCGTTAACCGGGCGGTCGTACTCCGATGCAAGTGTCCCGGCAAAGAATGAAACAACTCCGGGATGGTTCTTCAAATACCGGTGACACTCACCGACCAGATGGCTGATATTCCCATCAGTCGGGTCTTTCAACGTGAAGAATACAAGGTGAGAAAGACACTCATCAGACATTTTTATTATTCCATTCTCAATCAAAACGACGTGCTGCTTCTCTCCGAAAGCGTTTTGCCCCTCGGGGGGTTCTGCCGATCTGCACATCGCTGCTCAGCCGAATCTGAGTCATCCGTCATCGACATCTCGAGGGATAATCATTCGTCAAATTCGTTTTCCCGACGATTGTTCTCAAACAACTCGTTTTGTACGGGAATCAGGCAGCCAAGAATTGACCGCAATACTTCAGCAGGAGATCCGTTGGCATCGACATGATGCACAGTCGATTCGTCGTACTGACTGAGAACAGGTGCCGTCACTTCGTGATAAACTCGAAAACGATTGCGAATCACTTCCTCGTTCGCATCGTCGATACGGTTCTCTCGGATCGCCCGGCGACGGATCCGATGGATCATGTCCTCCTCGTCGGAGCATCGAAGATAAATGACTTTGCGGATGTCCAGATACTCACGCACCATCTGTACCTGGTGCACATTTCGTGGCATCCCGTCGAGAATCAGCAGATCCTCACGTGGCTTAAACCGCGACAGGGCAATGTAGGCATCTACGGCCTTCCGCCAAATTCGGATTGTGAGGTCATCAGGAACCAATTCACCGCGAGAAATGTGCCGGTAAACTTCTTTGCCATTTTTCGAACCGATATCGATCGACCGAAACACATCCCCGACAGAAAGATGAAAGAACCCGGGAATGTTGGCAAGAATCCCACCCTGAGTTCCCTTGCCAACCCCAGGAGGACCGAACAGTGGCACGCAGTGATATCGCATTGGAGAGTTCCACTTGGTATGACCAAATTCAGACATACGGCGGACGAAAAAAGCAAACTTCGCAGTCAGCGGAAGCCGCACGCCGCGTGATGCGAACGTGTCGGGAGTATGACAGCTTCGGTCGCCCATCACCAGAGGAAGCCACGAGTTTGCTGACCGCCACTCCTGGTTCTCAGCTTCGCAAACACGCGCATGGTCTCACTGAATAAATCAATCGTTACTGCTGTTTGCAAACATGCTTATTCCGGTGACTGTTCCCGCGAATCGTCAACATGACGACGGCCGGACTTGAGATACTCGTCGCGTTTTATCTTCCATGTTTCGGCATCCGGCGCAACGGCAGATGCAGCACCATGAATCTCGGCCTCGAAAAGTTTCCGCAGCAGAGGTACACACCAACCACAACCAGTGCCCGCGCCACCACACTCACTCACCTGGCTGGGGACGGTCGGCCGATTGATTCGAATCCAGTTCACGACTTTTCTGTGAGTCACGTGAAAACAATAACAGAGCTTGTCTTCGGGGTTCATTTTCGCATTCCGCGCCAACGCATCCGGGTTCGGGTCACCGGCCTCAATAGTGGACATGCAGTTTGTTTTACGTCAGAGTGGTGCAGGGGTGAACGCACCCGTCGCAGTTCTTTGACGACCACCCGTGGCGGTCGGGCTCTGCGAAAAAACGACGCAACTCCGTAACTCGCACAACGGGTGCCAGATGCAATCCAACAGCTACCGGATCTACACAGTTTGCCTGCTCGCACTCCTGCTGAACAGAGGAATTGCTCAGTCCATACCACCCGGGGACTTTTTCCCGTTTCAGACTCCTCAGGGAGCGGTGATCGCCATCGGAGGAGGCGTAGCGCCGCCTGAGGTGTTGCAGGTTCTCGCAGCCAGAACATCCGAAAAATCTCCACTGCTGATTCTTTCGGATGCGGCAGAGGATCCCGTCAGTGCCTCAACAAGTGATGAGCAAATGCTGAAGGAGGCAGGCGTCGAATTCATCATGGGTCGCACCGCC
>JAFMMM010000245.1 GCA_017859815.1 Planctomycetota bacterium
ATCGAAAGGCATATCTTGATTGAAGGCCTTAATCAGAAAGTCACGATAGTGATACGCATGGGGTCGATCGTAGTCCTGCTCATACCCGTGCGATTCCGCAAATCGAGCCACATCCATCCAGTGTCGTGCCCAGCGTTCGCCGTAATGCGGTGAATCGAGCAGCCGTTCAGTCAACTCGGCCCATGCCGATGGGGAATTGTCAGCGACGAAGTTCCGGACATCAGCGGGCGCGGGTGGCAACCCCAGCAATGCAAAAGAGGCTCGCCGGATCAGTGTTTCCCGCGATGCCTCCGAATTTGGTCGGATCCCGGCAGCTTCCAGTTTTGCAAGGATAAACTGGTCGATCGGATTGACACACCATTCCGCGTCTGTCACTGCCGGCGGCGTCACGTCGCGAAGGGGTCCAAACGACCAGAACTTTCGATCGCTGTCAGTCACCTGCATTTCGACCGCAGTAGCGTCACCAGAATCCTCTGACAGCGGCTTATCATAAGGCGCTCCCAAATCGATCCACTTGCTGATGACAGCAATTTCCGCGTCAGAAATACGCTCTTTCTTCCATGGCATAAAAGGTTCTGATTCATGACGAATCAAATCCATCAGAGCGCTGTCGGAACTGCTGTCACCAACGAACCCACTGGCCAGCAATTGCTGGCGAGTCGCAAGGCTGAAATCGCTCTTTACAGACGCCCCACCGTGACACTCAAGACAATGCTGCGACAGAATCCCGCGAACGCGATCCCGAAAAAGTCGCAGCCCCGCCTTCGCCTTCTCCGGATGGTCGGCCTCCGGAACCACAGGCGTTTGATCTGAACTCTGCCCGGCGGCCTGTCCACCGCCGATGATTGACAAACACCAAAGTACACAGCAGGTGATGCGAAACATGGTTCATCCTCTGAGCAGTCGTCTGTACAAGCCGTGCCAATGATCTTACTCGGAAAGTCTGTCTGATCACAGCGCCGGATCGCGTGAGACCCAATACATGATTACTCGTTCGATTCGCTACAGCTTCGAGTGCAGACGCAGTAAACTCCGGAAGTCGATTGTTGAGCTTTACCGGGACTGGACAGCCAGCGTCGGGACGGCGTTCTCAATTCCGGTCACTTGGCTGCGCTGTTTCACCAACAAACGCAGATCACAGGAACGATATGGATTCCGCCTGGGACAAACTGAAAGGGCATCAGGAACAACGTGATTTGTTCAGCCGGTCACTCGCAAATCGGCGTCTCTCGCATGCCTATGTGCTCGCGGGTCAGGACGGAATTGGCAAGAGCCGGTTTGGCCGCCTGCTGGCACAGTCCCTGTTCTGCCGCAATTCTCCTCCTGAATCACTCGATGCCTGCGGAGAATGTCGAGCATGTCGCTCATTCGATGCTGGCTCGTGGCCGGATTACATCGAAGTTGGACTGCCGCCCGGCAAGAATGAAATCCCAATCGCCGCCATCGCCGGATCCGCGGAAAAACGAGGTCGGGAAGGACTGTGCTTTGAATTATCGATGACGCCGCAGGCCTCCGAACGCCGGATTGCAATCATCAATGACGCCCATCGAATGAATGCAGAAGGTGCCAACGCTCTGCTAAAAACCCTGGAGGAGCCGCCGGCCCAGGCGCTGATCCTGCTGATTTCGGACAGTCCCGACAGCCTGCTGCCCACCATTCGATCACGCTGTCAGGTCGTCCGCTTCTTCCCGCTCTCCACTGAAGACACGATCCAAATTCTGCTGAATGAAGAAATGACAGATTCCGAGCAGGAAGCTCGCACGGTGGCTGAAGTATGCAATGGCAGCATCACTTCGGCACAGCAGCTGCTCAACCCTGAATTGCGAGAGCTCCGCAATACCCTCGAACGGGGTCTCATAAAACTGGAAAAACTAAACCCCATCGAAACGTCTCGAGAAATCACCAACGCTATCGAAAAAATGTCTTCCGGTACCGATGAACAACGACAAAACACACAATGGATGCTCCGATTTCTTGGCGACCTGCTGAACCAGCAGCTCCGAAAACTGACACAGGGCGACCTGGCAGACCCTCTTCACAAGCGGTTTGGCGTTCGTTCAGGCGCAGATCTTGTTGCAGACCTGCTCGATCGCGTACTCACAGCTTCGTTTCAAATTGATGCCAATTCCCCCGTCAAACTGGTTCTCGAAACACTGTTTGATGATCTGGCCAGAATGATGCGAATCGGACCAACCTCCGCACGCTAGCCAGCCGGACGCCTTTTGTTCCATACCAACAAAAAACAGCCTGGCTTTTGGCCAGGCTGTTCTCTGCTCCTGTCGAAGCGATCATCAGAACAATCGTCGGTGGAAAACCGATTCCAGGGACAGCGGTGGAATCGCTGCACTGCCAGTCAATCCGCAATCATTCGCTCTCCGGCGTAATCCCGTACGCCATCCACAGAGAACGCGTCCATCCCACCATCGCGGGCTGCCGCACTTCTGCGCTCAAGAGTTGCGATAAACTACCACTGCGAAATCCGGTTGGTGAACTTCCCGCCTGCAGAAACATCTGCCGCATGATCGCTTCATCCGCAATTCGGTCAGAAACATAGGCAACGTAGTAGCTGCGACGCAGCTCATCAGGAACGACTGCAACTTCGCCAGCTTCCAGATCTTCGAAGACACTTTTCATGAATTCGTTCCCGGCGTAGCGCACCGTTTCCCCCGCCCCGTCCGCAAAATACACGGACGACAGACGCAGAGTTGGCTGTTGCTGCTGGAAATTCATTTGAGCCGGCAGCTCTTCTTCGAACCATGAAAACAGTTGTGTGCCACGAACAACAATTGCAGCCGAATCAGCGTCGCCAAGAACGGTCTGGTCTGCAACGAGATCACTGACTGCAGGGGGCTCTTCTGCCTGCGGATCCACGCCCTTGCGAATCAACTCCGCAAGCTCTTCACCGCGTTTTTGCACAAGTTCACGAGCCTTTTCACGACGCAACGCCAGGATGATTTCTTCGCGAATGCCCGGCTCTTCCAGTTCCGGGATATGCGAGGGAGAGAACGCAGTGATCAACCAGACGAAATGAGATTCGTCCGCTTCAAGATCAAACTGGTTTTTCACCGCACGTCGACTGTCAAACAGATTCGTGTCTGCATACGGATCACGTTCATCCGGGAACATTGAAAATGCGTCCTGCATCACAGTCCGACCGGAGTTAAAGTCCTGAGCGGTACCAACAGGAGTGATGTCGTCGTTGCTCAGTTCCTGTGCCGTCAACAAGTCCGTTGTTGCAAAAGAGAACCCCAGCTTCTCACCAATCGCCCGCATCTCCTTCAGCATCTCGGCAGACTGCACCTGCAAGCCGGCAAGAATCTCTTCCGAAGTAATTCCAGGAGTGCCAAGTGTGAGTTCTGCACGAGCACTTGTTCGAGATCGCTCCAGCGTTCGCATCTCAGCCAACACCTCTTCCATCCGCTCGGACACCGCCGCTCGAATCTTCTGCTCGTGCAATTGCTCGCGAATCTCACTTTTTAATTCATCATTCAGTTCCTGATATCGAGCCTCACTAACAATTGGCTCAAGCGGTTCCTCGCCTGCCGGCGTTCCACCCTCTGTCGCTGCAGGTTCGTCTGCCGCTGCAGGCTCGTCTGTTGCTGCAGGTTCGTCTGTTGTTGCAGGTTCCTCTGTTGCTGCAGGTTCGTCTGCTGCAGGTTCGTCGCTGAGCGATGCACCGAACGGACTGCACTGCTCTCCTGCGTCAGCTGCAGCTGACTCGGTCTCAGATTTATCACTCTCCTCTGCCGGCGCCGCTTCTGATTCGGCCTCATCCGCTTTTGGTTCATCGGCGGGTTTGTCAGGCGTTGGATTCTCAGGCGCGGATTCCGTGCCCGCACCGTCACTGGGCTCTGCGGCCGCATCCGGCTGTGAATCTGAAGCAGCCGGGTCGCCTTCAGGGAGCGGTTCCAGTTCCGGTAACTCGTCTGGTAGCCGATAGAAGGTTTCTTTGTTTTCGTTATAGAACTCTTCAATCTCGGCATCGGTTGGTTGAGGGACGCTTTCTTCCAACGCATTGTAATCCAGCTGAAGGTAGGCAAGGCCAACCTTGTTGAACTGCCGGAAACCCAACGATCCGGGGCCGTCGGCGTTCGGGAATCGCGTGCTGTAGCTGGCAAATGCTGCGGCAATTTCGTCTTCAGTTGGCTCAGGAATTTCTCCTACGAATGCGTCAACATCCAGCTGGACCAGCTGCAATCGCTGTCGAACCTGCATTCTGCGATAGAGATCATACATTGTGCCCGGCGATGAGTTGGCGGCCGCCGCGCCGGGAGACAGCATCCGAAACGCCAGCATCGCCTTCAGTTCAGAACGAATTGCATCGTAGACATCGAGATCCGAGACCTGACCGGCCGACATGGAAAGTGAGTTACGAATCTCGACGAAATTTTCTTCAGACAGACGGCCATCAAGCGTCTCGTTAATGTAGTTGGACACCATCTCATTGGTGACCACGATTTGCAGCTCATCAGCCTCTGCTCGCAGGATTTCTCCAAACATCATTTCTTCTTCGAGGGACGGATATCCAAATCCGAACTGTGGCGCGAACCGCTCCATCCCTTCTCCGTAAGCAGCGGCAAAGCCTCTGGCTACCACCGAATTCGCGATGCTGCGATTGCGAGCAAGGTTGCGGATGCGGTCATCATCAAAGTCACCGATACGCAGCGCTTCCTGGTAGAAGCTGGATGAACCGGAGATCGATGATGGGGCCATCCAGCCCAGAATTCCTCCGAGGAGTGCACCTGCGAAACCATAGGACAGCCATTTCCCGTGCCTGAGCCCCGCAAACGCCATAATGGCTCCACCAAGAAGCACACCAAGTGCGACAAACTGGTTGGACTGCTGTGACATCAGGTCGCCAATTGTGAAGGCAACCATCGACATAATGACCACACCGACCATCGTGACGTGCTGGTGTCGGCGGAAGAACGTGAACGGAGAACTCATAGAAACACTCTTGGAGAACAGACTGGTATCCGGAAGGTGATTCGGTACTTCGCCGCAAACAAGTTCAGCCCGGTACCGATTGAGTCGCTGTGGTGAATTTCTTTAACCCCTGACAGTTCTTGACTGCCAGCCAGTAAAAACAGACTGGCACTGAAATGAACCACCACTTGAGCACTGGCTTCGCGTCCTGCAACCGGTGCGATCACACGGCCGAAGATCACGCGGCCGAAGGGATCACCCTGTGCATGAGTTGAAGAGGGAGAACGGGACGAGGAACGCCCCGTCAAGTTCATCTGTGGAAGGGATCGCATTGGCACGACCGAATCCTGCTGGTTCAACAGGGTCAGTCGATTGCGAAGTTTCTGAAGTCGTAAGTCGCCACCAGAAATCTTCCCGACACGCACCAAACCGCGGATTCTAGCTGTCAGGGCGTCAGAGACAAGGTCAACCAGTCTCCTGAACCAGGAACAAAAAAACCAGGCATTCGGGACCGGCGGCTATGATCGGGAGTGGTGATTCGGCATTGAGGTCACTGAGCGAGTTGACACGAGCGAGAGATTTCTTTTAACGTGACAGGACCATGCGAGGATACGGAGTACTCCTTGCCACTGCCTGTCTTTATTCAGAAACCACCTGTTCATGGTCGCGCTTAAGAAAGCTCTGGTGATCGTCGAATCACCAGCCAAGGCTCGAAAAATCGCCGGATTCCTTGGGAATGACTACATCGTCAAAGCGAGTATGGGTCACATCAGAGACCTTCCCTCCAGCGCGTCCGAAATCCCGGCCGCCGTCAAGAAACAGCCGTGGTCCACACTGGGGGTGAACATCGAGGAGGACTTCGACCCGCTGTATGTCGTTCCAAAAGACAAGAAAAAACTGATCGCGGAACTCAAAAAGGATTTGAGCCGCGTTCAGGAACTTGTCCTCGCAACTGACGAAGACCGCGAAGGGGAGAGTATCGGCTGGCATCTTGTGCAGGTACTCAAACCCAAAGTACCGACCTCCCGGATGACGTTTTCCGAAATCACCCGGAATGCCATTCTGGAAGCCATCTCCGCCACTCGTCAACTCGACGATAACCTCGTCCAGGCGCAGGAAACCAGACGTGTCGTTGACCGCCTTTATGGCTACACGCTCAGTCCACTGCTCTGGAAAAAAATTGCTCGTGGTCTGTCAGCAGGGCGCGTTCAAAGTGTGGCTGTAAGAGTTCTTGTTGCCCGAGAACTGGAGCGAATGAAGTTCCGAAGCGGTACTTTTTGGGACCTGAAGGCAACACTCGAATCCGCGGGAAAAGGTGATTTCGAAGCCATCCTGCAAACACTTGGCGGTCGCAAAATCGCCACCGGCAAGGACTTCGATGAAAACACAGGGCGTCTGAAAGACGGTTCGGATGTCCTCCTGCTGTCGGAGCAAATGGCACGGGAAACACTGCAACGGATCGAAAAAAATGACTGGTCGGTCACTGCGATCGAGCAGAAGCGTCAAACAAGACGTCCCTATCCACCATTCACCACCAGCACATTGCAGCAGGAATCCAACCGTAAACTGGGAATGACCGCCCGGCAGACGATGCAAGTTGCGCAACGGCTCTACGAAGAAGGTCACATTACCTACATGCGTACCGACAGCGTTTCCCTCAGTGGCGAAGCTGTCAATGCGGCTCGAGACAAAGTCGATGACCTCTACGGTAAGGAATATCTCAGCCCGTCACCTCGCCAGTTCACCACCAAAGCCAAGGGAGCACAGGAAGCACACGAAGCGATTCGTCCGGCTGGCAATAAAATGAAGACGGGCGAAGAACTGGGGCTCGGTGGACAGGAATTCCGCCTGTACCAGCTGATCTGGAAACGCACCATGGCGACACAGATGGCTGAGGCGAGACTACGATTCGACACAGTGACCATCACCGTTGATGACGCAGTTTTCCGGGCATCCGGACGTACTGTTGAGTTTCCAGGGTTCTTCCGGGCGTACGTGGAAGGATCTGATGATCCGGATGCTGCTATTGAAAACCAGGACTCTCCCCTGCCCGCCATGTCGGAAGGTGAGCAACTGCAGCCGCAGTCAGTGGAGGCTCTGAGCCACGAAACAAAGCCGCCCGCAAGATTTACGGAAGCAACACTGGTCCGAACCCTGGAGGCGGAGGGCGTTGGTCGCCCCAGTACTTATGCCAGTATTATCAGCACGATTCAGGACCGCGGGTACGTCCGTAAGAATGGCAACCAACTGGTTCCCACCTTTACGGCCATGGCCGTAACACGCTTATTGGAAAGCTACTTCCCCAATCTGGTTGACCTCGGGTTCACGGCCGGAATGGAACAACAGCTGGACGATATTGCGACGGGAAGCGCTGAACGCCTGCCTTACCTCAGAACCTTTTACAGCGGCAATGAGGGCCTGGACGAGCAGGTCCGACAACGGGAAGGCGATATCGATCCGCGAGACGCCTGCACATTGACCATCGACGGACTTGATGCGTCAATTCGAGTCGGTCGGTACGGCCCCTTCTTCGAAAAAACAGACGGCGAGGAGAAGGTCACGGCATCGATCCCCGAAACCATTGCCCCCGGAGAGATCACGAATGATGTCGCTGAAAAACTGATCGCAGACAAACAACGCGGTCCCTCCGCAATCGGAATGCATCCCGAAGAAGGCCTGCCGATCTACAGTATGAGGGGTCCCTTTGGACCATACCTGCAGCTGGGTGAAGTCACCGAAGAGATGCCAAAACCAAAACGCTGCAGTATCCCGAACTGTTTTGATCCCGAAGAGCTCGATTTACCGACAGCAATGGAACTGCTCGCTCTGCCCAGAAGAATTGGTCGTCATCCGCTGACAGAAAAAGTTGTCAATGCGGGCATTGGACGTTTCGGCCCCTACGTGACACATGACAAAGTCTTTGCAAGCTTTGACCGAAAAAGTCACGTGATTGAACACGACGGAAACGTCTGGAATGTGTTGACGGTCCCGATGGAAGTCGCCGTTGAGATGCTGCGGAATACCAAAAAGCGTGCTGCTCCGACACCGCTGAAAGAGTTGGGCAATCATCCGGAGGATGAAGCCCCGGTGCAGATCTTCGAAGGGCGATACGGCCCCTATGTCAAACATGGCAAGACCAACGCCACAATTCCAAAGGAAACGGACCTCGGCTCCGTCACGCTGGAACAGGCACTTGACTGGCTGGCGGTGAAGGAAGCCAAAGGAGGAGGCCGCAAAAAGGCAGCCGGAAAGAAAGCCGCCAGCAAGAGCACAAAAAAGAAAGCTGCCAGCAAGA
>JAFMMM010000246.1:0-3125 GCA_017859815.1 Planctomycetota bacterium
TCGGGCGGATCGCCCGACACCGGGTGCAGGCGGCTCGCCTGCCGGTGCCACCCACGTTTGCACAGTCTACGGGATCGGAGATGCGGTTGAGGAGCATCTTCTGGCTTCAATGTTGCGGCGACCGGGTTGACTTCTTTCGTGGCGGCTTGTTTCAAAACGTGAACAGTCCGGGCCCTGATGGCGGGAGGAGATTGCTTGCATCAGCCTGGTGAGTTTGGGTGTCGCTTCGAGCCACCGGTTGTGTTTTGCTGCCGACTTTTCCGATCGAGCGTCCTGAATCCCGAGGACGCTACGGTCGTTGGTCGGAAATATCTGAAAGGTGTGCGATAAGTCGGCGTTAGAAATTGTCCGTCGCAGCATTATTCAGATTGGCTGATTTCTGATTTGTACTCAATCTCAAGTTCCAGTCTGGCAAGGCCAGCGGCGAGGTCGATGTCGCGGATGCGGACACTTGAAACGGGAAGATGCGTTCTGGCGCTCAGGTCTGCCAGCAGTTCTTCGTTTCGTTGCGGATTGAGCATGTCGAGTCGATCGTAGGCAACACGGACCGATCTGGCGGCAGATTTTGTTTTCTTCCCCGCGGGTTTTGCCTGTTTCCTGCCGACGATTGGTCCGGATGGTGCGGTGGATTTGTTTTTTGGCGGAGATTCGGGATGACTTTCTTGTGGACCCAGAAAGGTGCCCAGCATGCATGCGATGACGATCATTGAATTGACAACGGCGATCTCTGTGTAGCTTGTCTTGTGATTGGAAAGTGAGTTGATCACAGCGAGTCCGATCACCACGAAGAGCATTGTCATATCACGCGTGCTCATCGTGTCTGCTCGATACCGAAGGACGCCAAAGACAGCGAAGAGTCCGAGGGCCATTCCGATATCGAGTTCCAGTTTCTTGAGAGTGAAGCAGATGAAGAACACCGTGACATTCATCAGGACAGCTGTGAACCGAAATCCTCTGATCACTGCAGCGGACTCCAGCGCGAGGAAGACCACCGGCGCAAGAAACAGCAGGTTGATCAGGAAGCGGACGAGCATCTTGTAGACGTCGTCGTCGAACAGCGGTACGTCAAGGAATTCCATGGTGTTTTCTGTCAGGCCAGGCTTCAGAGACTCAAGTTCGTGAGGAGAGCAGCCCATGGCGGGGGCTTAATGCTCAACAATGCGTGAGATATCGTGAGCAGAGGCCAGGATTTCTTTGCGGAATGTGTCCATGACACACTGGAAGGTGAAAACTCTGGAAGTACGGGCTGCCAAAGTCAATTCGGATTCAACAACGAGATTGCAGATGCGGCACTGGATCACTGTTCCAGTTCCGGCCGCTGGCGTTCCCGTGGTTGGCGCTCTGTTGGGGCACCGAAGCCACCACGTGGTGGTCCACCGAAGCCACCGCCGCCGCGGCGTGCACCAAACATGCCACCGCGTGATTCTGTGATTTGAAGATTGAAGCTGCCAGCCACTGGTGCGTCGACCTGCGTTCCGGATTTGGTGAGAAACAGCGTGCCTGTCACTGATCGGCGGGGGCCACCGAAGCCGCCGAATGGCATGCGAAAGCCGCCTTGCGGCTGAGAATCTGACACGACGCTGAAGCTTCCGCCCGCGACAGTGATGCCCTGCTCCGGTCGAGCTTGAAATTGTTCCTGGTTAACATTGATGGTGATTCGGACCTGTTCTCCGGCAGGGTTTTTGCCGCTGACAGCAATCTGAATCTGCGGAGGTCCGGGAGGAGGGCCACCAAATCCGGGAGGAGGTCCGCCCGGCTGTGGTCTGAATCCACCTGTTCTCTGGGGGGGCGGATCCTCTGCGGAGTTGTCGGTTCTGTCGTTGGGCGTCTCGACCTGATCGCTTGGTGGTCCGGGTGGGCGACCGCCAAAGCCCCCGCCTGGTCCTCCAAAACCTCCTCGAGGTCTGCCGAAGCCGCCGCGACCACGGCCACCAAAACCAAAACCAAAACGAGGCATCTGAAATTCGGTCACGGCGACAGTCACACCGGTCAGCAAAACATCTTGATCGTCAAGCTGCAGCTGAAAGTTACCGTCATCGTTGGACACTTCCGAGTTATCCTGTCCGGAGGTGGGGGTCTCTGAGAAGCGCGATTCGAATCGTGCGGTGAGCCTGCCAACTTCAACGGTGTAACTGGGGCTGCGTGGGCTTTCCGGGATGTCCGGATTCCAGTTTTTCAGCTGGCTTTCGACAACGCCTCTTCGTTCGCGAATGAACTGGCGGACCTCATTCATTGCGTCCGGTGCACCGCCCTGAACTCCGTTCAGATATGGCAGCAGCATGCCCTCCAGGCGGTCGATTTCTTTCAGCATTTTGGATTCATTCCAAGCTCCGGCGAGGATCTCTTTGAGAGCGTCCTGGTAGCGCTTCGGAATTCCTTCAGCGTGGTACAGACGGTTAGCTAAAATAGCCTGTGCATAGATGACGGGTGCAATACCGTCGGCACTGCGATTAAAGGGACCTCCGTTGGTCAGATTCCAATCCGTACCCCACGGGATGAAATGTCCGCGATTGTCATTTTTGGGGTTAAAGTACACCCAGTAGTTATTCTGATTTGCTGCATATCCGTCCCAGAACCCCGTCAGTCCTTCCAGTGCCCAGAACTTGATGAACTCATCGACGTCGATGAGTTCATTGAGTTGTTCCACACTAAGCGGTTCTTCGGAGTCGAGCAGTTCCGCGAGTTTCCGCAGGTCAGCAGAATCATGGTCTTTCTTGTTGGTCTTGACCTGGATTCTCTCCAAAGCCCGCGGGTGAAAGTCAGCAATGGTCCCTTCGTAAAGGTTACCTTTACTGCTGCCGAAGACTTCTTTGAGAAATGGTTTCCGCAGGCTTTCAACATTGCTGTAGATGCCAAGATCCTGTCCGTTCACGGTCACACGGGCGAAGCCACTGCGCGGTGCCGGCAGCCCCGCATCCCGATACAGGCGATACACCAGGAACTGACTGGTCAGAGAACGATCCTGCTTATTGTTATTCAGCGTCAGCCGATCCAGTCCCCGGACGGGATCCTGTTTCTCATACTCGTCGAACTTGATTTTCAGTGAGGGACGCTGATTGTCGTTGGAGCCAAGAAAGCCTTTCTTGCGGACTCCGACACTCGCGATTTTGACGTCATTGATCCAC
>JAFMMM010000246.1:3135-8174 GCA_017859815.1 Planctomycetota bacterium
CCACAGATCAGCGGGAAAATAGGTGTAAGGTGACTCCAGCGGTCCTCCGCCGAATGCTGTCCCGAAATTGCGCGACTGATTGCAGAGGATCTGCCAGTCTATTTCCTTCACTTCCAGCCGAATCTCCACAATCTGGTCCGGCAAAAAGAGTGTCTCTGCATCGAGCTTGTCCGCCGGATTCGCAGCAAACACAACTGTGCTAAGGATCAGGGCCGACATGACGGTGATCAGGTGGACTGGTGACATTTGAGAACGCCCGCTGGGTCTGAACAGAAAAAGTGAGAGATGAGCTTAACGAAATGTTGCGGGAGCGAAAACATGACAGCCATGGATCTCTTTCCCGGGCCGGGACATGTCTCCCCGCCTGAGATCGTGTTTTGATTCGTTGGCTGCGACGCGGGAGTTGATCAGGGAAGTAATACGATATGGCCATCGGCGGTGACGACTGCCGCCGCTCCTGCCCCGGCGCTGGCAATGCTGTCTGCAGGCTGCGAACTTTTTCCTGCTGAGTCAAAGGCCTGCCATCCCAGCTGTCCTTCATGTTTCCAAATAGCGAGCCTGTGTCCCGAGGCCGTTGGCAGGGCAAGCACACCGGTTCGGTTTCCACTCGTTCCCGCTGTGCTGATTTCTCCGGGAGCCTGAACATGCCCGCGTCCATCAATCCCGGCAAGGTAGATCTTTCCGCGAGTTGGCCACGCGGCTGTATAACCGTTTCCATTCCTTGCGATGCTGTAATATGTCATGGGACACGCATCAAGGTGCCAGAGTGTGGAACTGATGCGTGTTCTTGTTTTTGCCCCGGACTGCTGATTCCATAGGGCAAGGTACATGTCGCGATCGTTGTTTGTTTCTTCCCGGTAGAGAATGGCAAGTGATCCGTCTGCCCCGTAGATGCTGCTGGTCGTGCAGCAATTGCAGGGATCGAATTTCGGGTCGATTTCCACTGCCGGTTCGAATGTTCGTCCGCTGTTAGTGGAAATGTTTGCGTAGAGCTTGTCCGCCATCCAGACGATGGTCAGCAGGCCGTCGTCTCGCACAGCCAGTGAAAAACCTTCGCTGGGTTTGTGATTGATATTCCTGAGTGGCGCGAACGAATCTTCGTCCGGCTGACGGGAGGTGTAGAAGCAGCCCCACTGGTCGTGGGGAAGTTTCAGTTTCCACGCATTATTGCCAAGGATGACATGGACTGCGCCGTCTGCCGTCACAGCCATGTCCCAAACGATGTACTCCAGTCCCGGTTGTTTCGAGTCCGAATCCACCAGGTCGAGTGGGCGGCTGAAGGACTTGCCTGCGTCTGCTGAGAAGTGGTAAACCGGCGATCCCTTGAGGTTTGAAGCCACGTGAATCGTGTGATTGCCATCAGTTCGAGCGACGACAGGCTGGCCATCCCCCGGAATTCTGCGAGCGATAACCCGGGGAGCTGCAGCCGAGACAACCGGCTCAGAAGCCCATGTCGAAGCACGATCATGAGATGCCGGATTCACGATGAGCAGGAGAGTAACGACACAGATTCTGCGCAGCCACAGTGGCGATGACATGGATTCAATCTTCCAAAAGAATTCGACAAGCGAGTCAGGCCATGGTGCGATTCTTAATCAGAAACCCGGGCCGCTGAAAGGGTCGCGGTGGTCAAAAAGCAGCGTCAGTATCAAAACATTGCCCTCTGGATCGATCGCAGCGGTGCCTTTGCTGAACAGAAGATCCGTGTTGGATCGAGGCAACCTGCGGAACGTGATCTGATTTCATTCGCCAAGGAACAGCCCCAGCAGATCGTTATCCAGCACCTGCAACACAGTAACGTCGGGGGCGATATACTGCGACCGCTCGGTAAACGAGCTCAATTCGTGTGAAATTGTGTAACCGGGGATGCCGGCGTTCACGATTTCTCGTTGCGAATTCAAGGACTGCAGCAGGGCCGGAAACGTGTCGTGATTACTGAGGTGAATACCGTATGTGAAGGAATCGCCGAGGATCAGGACTCGCTGTCGTTGCTTTTTGTACAGGCTGTCGATGTTACGAAAACCCTGCCGGTTTGTTTGCAGGCGGAATGGCAGTCCGCGTGTGTATTCCTCGACAGTGTTCAACATTGGCGGCAGGTCACCGTAAACCTGATCTTCCCGGATCATCTCTGCAGGATTGCGAACATCAGAGAACTGCTGCAGGAACTGATCAAGTTCTCTGGCGACGATTCGGTTTCCAAAGCGGCCAAGGTGTCCATCCAGTGGCAGCATTGTGACGTCAATCCACGAGTGCTTCCTGAGTTCATCCGTCAAATCCAGAAACGGCAACTGATTTCGTTCAGCCTGCTGTCGAAAAAACTGCCGGGTTCCAGCTTCAACCTTGTGTTTTTCCGTGTCCGGGTCCGTCGAAGGCAGGTACATGACAACCAGCAACGATCCTGCCTGTTTCGCGGCCCGGGCCAGGGAAGAGAGATGGGCCTGGTATTGAATCTTTGACTTAAACAGCCCCTCACTGTTGTTGTCGTCAAACAGTTGTCGCCATGCGGCATCGTAAGTCAGACGAATTTCACCGCGTTTTTTGGCCACACGGATTGCCGTTAATCTTCCCTGCAGGGAATTCCACGCTTCCACCACGGCCACTGAGTTTCTGCTGCGACGATGGTAGAAGAGACAACGACAGACAATTTCAGCGGACAGTGCGAGCAATAAGATGGCCGCAACGCTGTAGGCAGCTTTTCTTTTGCCGCTTAAGTTTCGGGTCAGCTGAGACATTCGGCTGCGTGCCTTGCAGGAGTGATAAAAACGCGGAGGATTGAGTGTGTGGGAGCGACACCGGTGCGTCAATGGTGCGTTGATGAAGGTCTGCAGGTACTCACGCAGGGGAAGTAGTTTCGTGGACGGGCAAAACAGAGAGCAGACAATGCGAACGTGGTATTCCAGCGTGCTGAAGGCTTCGGTAATTCTCGTCGTGGGCATCCTTACTGCCGGCAAGGCACTGGCTGCTGCCGATCCTGCGGACCGCCCCAATGTTCTGCTGATTCTGACCGACGATCAGGGATACGGCGATCTGGCAATTCACGGCCACCCATTTTTGCAGACACCACATCTGGATCAACTGGCGCTCCAGAGCGTTCGTTTTGATCGGTTCTTTGTGAATTCGTTTTGCGCTCCGACTCGGGCGGGACTCTTAACCGGGCGGTGGCCGCTGCGAACCGGGTGTCACGGAGTCACACACAATCGCGAAACGATGCGTGCTGAGGAGGTGACAGTCGCGGAACTGCTGCGGCAGAATGGTTATCGTACTGCGTGCATTGGTAAGTGGCACAATGGGGAGCAGTACCCGGCAACGCCTGCCGGTCAGGGCTTTGAACACGTGTTCGGTTTCAACAACGGGCACTGGAACAACTACTTCGACGCGGTGCTGTTGCGTGGACACTCACCGGAGCCAACCAGCGGATATCTTTCCGATGTTCTGACAGATGACGCCATCGGCTTTTTGAAACAGCGGTCGGCTCAACCATTCTTCTGTTTCGTTTCCTACAACGCACCGCATTCGCCTTATCAGGTTCCTGATCAGTGGTACAGGCGTTTTCACGAAATGGGTCTCGACGAGCGCCTGAGTGGTTTTTTCGGAATGTGTGAGAACCTTGATCACAATGTGGGACGGTTGCTGCAGACATTGCGTGACACGGAACAAGACCGCAACACGATCGTGATCTTTCTGACTGATAACGGGGGAACCGCTGGTGTTCGCACATGGAATGCCGGCATGCGAGGCGGCAAGACCAGCGTGCACGAGGGCGGCAGTCGGGTCCCGCTGTTTGTCCGATGGCCAGCCGCTGGCTGGTCTGCGCGAAGCGTGCAGAAGATCTCCGCGCAGATTGATCTGTTACCCACACTGGCGGACCTTTGTGGAGCGACACTGCCTTCCGACCTGCAACTGGACGGAATCTCACTCAGACCGTTGCTGGAAGGAAATGACGACACCGTGTGGCAGGAACGTGTGTTGTTTACTCACAACCCGATCGACGAAACAAACCGATATCCGGGAGCAGTGCGCACCCAACAGTATCGCCTGGTGCGGGAGATTCCCGGGCCGGCCGGGGGATCACGAGCTGTCAATCGCGACGCAGACGTCACCCCGTGGCAACTCTACGACATGCTTCAGGACCCAGGTCAAAAGCAGAACGTTGCTCAGCAGTATCCCGATGTTGTGCAAAAGTTGAGCGAGCAATACGAACGCTGGGTGGATGAGACTTCGGTGCCTCGACGAGAACGTCTGCCTTTACCGGTTGGGTACGCTCAGCACAATCCCGTTGAGCTGCATGCCCCGCAGGCTTTGATCCAACCGCCGCTGCGATTTGCTGCCGGTCCCGGTTTCGCACATGACTGGCTGACGGGCTGGGAATCCGTTGATGCGGCGGTGGATTTCGATCTTGAGGTGCATCAGGCGGGGACATTCACCGTGCAGTTGGCGTTTGGTTGTGAGGTTGCCGACGCCGGTAGTGTTGTGCAGCTGGACGTGGCGAATCAGCAGATCCGCTTTGTGGTTCCTGCCGGAAAATCGACACCGGTTTCACTACCGCATCGGGACCAGGCTGGAAAGCAGCGTTATCGAAACCGCACGTGGTCTGTGCTCAACGTCGGGGACGTGCAGTTGCCGAAAGGTCGCCTGTTGCTGCGATTGCAGCCGCTGAGTCTGGCCGGTGACTCGGTGATGGACCTGAAGCATGTGCGGCTGGACCGGAAATGAATGCGTAGAACGCGGGCGGAGCAAACGCCTCGGAGGTACTTCCCGCGGTCACGATCAATATCAGCAGGAATGGCTGTTGGCGATGCCTGCTCCGGCGACTCACGCTGGAGCGATTGCTGAACACGTGGGCAGCGGAGCGAGTCACCGCGGCCCCTGCAGAGGAACTGTGAATTGACAGCCTGATCACGGGGCGATGATACTTTGTCAGCTGCCGGAAGCAGCGAATTGCGTCGGTGCATTGGGGCTCTGCTCCATGCAGTCTTCCGATCGAGTGTTGGAGCGGCAGTTTCCAATGGCAGACAAGCGTCGCGGGACCGGCCGCAGTC
>JAFMMM010000247.1:0-3691 GCA_017859815.1 Planctomycetota bacterium
AAAAAGTGGTTGGACATCCCTGCTGATCAACGCGAGCTGGCGGACCAGACCGGACTGGCACAGGTTCGGTCTGGTCGAGTGCTGGTCGTGGTCCATCTTCCCCGGATCGTATCACTGCGGATTCGCTGAGATCCTCTGAGCGGTTACGGGCGATTCCATTCGCGCGGAAGTAACGGCGATTCTCTGAATGCGCCGATGACATGCAGCGAGCACGCCGGTCAGCCCCAGCAGAATGGCAAGCCCGGACGGTTCAGGGACACTTGCAGGGAGAGCGGGTGCAAAACTGGTGGTGTCCAGCTCAATGTCTGCACCGTCGCCAGAGGCTGTAAAACCCATTTGTACCTGCTTGATTGATGTTTTGTCTAACAGGGTCCAGTTAGACATCGTACTCAGCGTGAAACGAGGACCTGAAATATTTGGGGTGTAAGATCCCGTTGCGGTGATGTCGTTACTGTCAATCAGCGTGAGAGAGACATTGACATCCTGGTCAAAGTCTGTGTAGCTGAGCAGCAGATCATCGAGGCCAGTGAGATCGAGAAGACCATCGCCGGGTGCATCACTCAGCTGATAAGTCAGAGTCAGCTCAATGTCAGAGCCCGATGTCGAGGTGAATTTGAGTCGATCGGTGTTGGTGTTCGCGTCGATGTAGAATTGATTACCGTTGTTGATTTTACTTGCGGCGTAAACATTCCGTCGGCCCCAAAGAATTGAGCCTTGGCCCGTGCCGTCATACCAACTGGCTGTTGTGTTGGGGCCGCCTTTGTCGATGACGACCGCACCAAAAGCGAGGAACGCGTTGCCGTCCGAACTGCTGAAATTCGTGTAGCTGTCGTATTCGAAAGTGTCGAATACGATGACACCGGCTGAAGCCCTGCTTATCAGAGCCTCAAGCAGGCAGACAATCAGGACCAAACGAAGCCCGAAAACCAACAATCGCATCAGCAGACTCACAGCAACAGGGGGAGTAAAGTCGTCGCGGTGGTCACGGTATCTGTGGTGCGTTGCTTTTTCTGTAACTTTCCTTGAGGTATCCGTCGATGCTGCCTATTTGGGCGATGGGCGGTGATACAAATTTCGTGACAGGACTAATCCTCATGTGGCAAAGGCATCGAACTCTTGTTTTTTTGTGAGATTCGGGGACTTTGGTTCAAGCCCTAAACACTTCGCCAATTGCCTGTCCACTACCATCGTTCGTCACGTAGAAGGGTCTCCCTTCAATATCGAGACCGGCTTGTGGACTGACTCCCATGGCGGTGAGGATCGTGGCATGAAGGTCGGGAATTGAGACCGGGTTTTCGATTGCAATCAAAGGCCGCTGATCAGCGGTTTTCCCATAGACAAACCCTCGCTTCATACCGCCGCCGAACATGACGACCGAGGTGCCTCCCGTGAAGTGTCTATGCAGACCATAGTGTTTGCGTGCAGTGACGCGGTCCACTTTCTCGGTCGCCTGGTCCCGCGCCGAAGAGCCCGGAACACCTTCAATCAGAGCATCTCTGCTGAATTCAGAAGCAATGACAATGAGGGTTCGGTCCAGCATGCCGCGTTGTTCCAGATCGCGAACTAATCGGGCGATTGGTGCATCGATCTCACTGTGCATCCTGGCAACCGTGTCATGCCCATTCGCGTGCGTATCCCAGTGGAGGAATGGGACATATTCTGTGGTGACCTCGATAAAGCGGGCACCCGCTTCGGCGAGGCGACGGGCCAGCAGGCAGCCACGCCCGAATCTTCCCGTGTCATAGGCCGCCAGTGACTCCTGTGGTTCGAGACTGATATCAAAGGCCTTGCGGTGCTCTGAACTCAGCAAACGGTCGGCATTCTGCAAGGCTCGCAGCAGTGACTCCTGCTGGTAGTCACCAAGAAATCTTCGCTGCGGGCTTTTGTCGATGAGTTGCCGATAGAACCGATTTCGAGTGGAGAATCGTTCGGATGTCATACCCTCGGGGGGGCGAACGGCAACGGCAGCCTGATCCGGAAATGGTAAATTGAGCGGACCAAACTCACTGCCGAGAAATCCGGCGGTAGTAAACGCTTTCAGCTCTTCGCTCTCTCCAACTCCTTCAAGCCGTTGACCAATATTGATGAACGGAGGAATGACGGGATTCAGTGGCCCGCGAAAACGTGCAATCCATGAGCCGAGGTGGGGACAGGCAACCGTCTGGGGTGGCACGTAGCCAGTATGCCAGTGATATTGATGCCTCGAGTGCAGAATACTGCCGAGGTCCGGCTGAACAGCAGAGCGAATCAGTGTGGCCCGATCCAGAATCCTGGCGGTTTCCGGCAGACCACTGCAGATGCGAGTGTCGCCGAGCGATGTTTCAATGGAGGGGAATGTGCTGACCATGTCGGCAACGGGCAGGCCTTCCCGAAATGGCTCGTAATGTTTCGGGTCGAATGTATCGGGCGCCGCCATGCCCCCGCCCATCCATAGCAGAATACACGTGTCTGCTGTGGGCGACGGATTCTCAGCGACGCGGGAACGGGCCAGCGCTCGAGGCGCCGATGTCCCCAGTGCCGCAACCGACGCCGCGGTGAGTTGCTTCAGGAATTCGCGTCGCTGTTCAAATTCAGACGCGTCAGAATCAGTAACAGATTGTCTCATAAGCCTGCGTTCCATGGTGATATCGCGTCCGGGCTTTTTCGTGTCCGGGCTTTTCATCTTACCGGCCAACTCGGTGGATCTGTTCTGCGTTTCGCAGAATCAGACGGAATCTCAATCACGGACTGCAGCGCGGGCTTACGGTGGCATTCTCTGAAATCCGGGGAGCTGACCGGAAATTTTCGGGCCGTTGAAATCAACAAGCTGACTGCCGGAGAGTAAATCGCTTGATGAACCCCCGGGGCCGTCAGCAAATTCGAGAGTTGCCGGAAGCAGCATATTCTCGGTGAATTGACTTTCACCCAGCAGCACCGAACGCTTCAGATCGCGATCGATCCATACTGCGTCGGCGGCAGTGGGGGCGCGAAGCGGTGGATAGCCTGCGGGATGAGATTCAATGCGGAGTTGAAGTCTGTTGCCTCGTTGGCCTGCCGCCGGCAGGAAGCGAATCACGGCCTGTGTTGGGGCGAATACGCAATCCCGCGTCTTCAGACGCAGAGAGGCGGCAGGGGCTTTGGCCGACAGACCGATCAGATCGATCACGCTGAATCCAAAACGCTGGGTCACGTTGGTCACATCCGGAGCAAATTCGGCGCTGTGACCTGACGGTAATTCACAGCGAATACCGCCACCGAGGCTGGCCAGAAGAACATTTGCCAGACTGATCCCGGCTGGAGGGCTGGTCAGTGACAACCCATACCCGCGTCCGTCAAATGCCGAGTTTCGGATAACAATTCGTGCGGGCTGAACGCTGGATGTCTCCCATACCAAAGCACCACCACCGGCATTCAGTCTGTGCGCTGTAAATCGGCAGGATTCGACGGTCAAATCAGTCGTGTCGACCTGCACCAGTTGCTGTTCGTTGGTGTCGTTGACGTCGGGGGTGTGTTGGAAGATCAACCCCTCAAGATGAATTGATTCTGCGTTGATTTTCCAGCCTCCCGCCGGGATCAGAACGATTGACGGGTTCTGCCGGCTGCCAACGACGCGCAGGTGTTTCGCGGTCACCGGGAAAGCTGTGTAGGCCACACCAGCGGTCAGGCGGATCGTACCGTCAAGATCTGCTTCAGGCATGCGCAGGCTGCCCGC
>JAFMMM010000247.1:3701-8159 GCA_017859815.1 Planctomycetota bacterium
CTGCCCGCATCGTAGTTGGTAAACGCCGCAGTTGCAGAAGCCGTGACCGCTTCTGTTTGGGGTTGCTCCGTCGATGGCATAAGTTGCAGGAGTTGTGGCATCTGCGACGGTAGCAGCAGTGAAGCTGTCAGGAGTGCCGTCGTCAGACCAACGATCGCTGCAGTATTTGAGATCGCAGGACGAGGTCTGCGGGGAATACCGGCTGTTTCCTGCGGTCTCCGTTCGGGGAGTTGGTCAATCAGGGATCTGATGGCTTTACGCCCCCCGTGATTCTGCTCACTCCATTTCGGAAGGATGTCTGACGCCGAGGCCGGACGCAGCTCCGGCTTTCGCCGCGTCATGCTGCGGATCTCTGCTGCGATCCACGACGGGCATTCCGTGGCCACGTTACTGACATCCGGAATATCCCGCTGTTGTTGCAGCAGCATTCGCCGAACCGGGTCTGCTGTCAGAAAGACATTCCGCCCGGCCAGCAACTGCCAGAGTAATGCGCCAAGCGAGTAGAGTTCGCTGCGTGCGCCGGGAATGTGGTTTGGAAGGGCGGATTCGGGCGATGTTCCCTCGCAATCGTGCAAGGTTTCAGGGTGCTGTTGTCGAGAAACACTGAGGCTGCGCTGCTTTGCTCCGGCAGCCACAAGCACTACAGCACCCCTCGGTGTAATACGGATGTTCTCGGTGACGATCTCTCCGTGGACCAGTCCGTGTGTTTCCAGCCATGCGGTGGCGGTAAGAAGTTGCTGCCCAACCTCTGAAACGACAGAGGACGGAAAACGTCCTCCCCGAATCAGCAGCTCTCGCAGACTCCAACCGACGATATAATTGGTCGCCAGCCAGACTTCGCCATCGGCGTCAGCAATCAAGTCGTGAGGAAGCTGGCAGCAGATCGGAGCCTGACTGCTGGCTTTGTTACAGCGATCGACGAAGTCTTTAAGACTACTGTCACTCGGGTGTTTCCCTGCCGAAGTGAGTATGACCCGATCATCGGGACGATCAACGCGGACTGCTTCAAAGGTATTCCGCCCAGATGCGGTGAGCAGTCGGTAGGGGCCGATGCTGAGTCGATCCGCAGTGGTGGCCTGCAATTGTTCCGCCTGCCAGGGAGTGAGCAGACGCTGCTGGACAAAGACATCCAGCCAGATGGAATCGAAATCCGGAAGATCCCCGGCAAGACGACGTACGAGAGGCTGGCATCGAGGAATCCAGTGACGAAGCCACGGCAGATGCGCGTCGATGCGCTGCTGCAATCGTTGCGATGGCTGTCGTCCCGTACTTGCCATGTGGTACCAGATCCTTCCGGTTGATGTCTGCTGTCGGTCCTGATGCTCGTGGTTGGTGCGACCTGAACTGTAGGACCAATGAGGCCTGTGAGCAGAGTTTGTCAGCAACAGCAGCACTGTTTGGTGTGCAGTCGTGTTGTCGCGGAATTATCGCAGAGTTTTTAGTCCAGCTGAAGAGACAAACAGCGACTGCCCGAGAATTCTGTCGGTCGGCGTATCAATGAACGAATTCGGAATTGGCTCCAGTAGCCCAGCCTGGCGGGTTGGTGGAACATACATTTCAGATTGGTTCAACGGCAGATTGTCAGTTCCGCACGAAGCTGCTATGACCTGTTGGCGGCGTGGCAGGGGGCGTCTAAAAAAGACACTGAAACATCGGAGGCATCGAATTCCGTACCGGAAGCCCTCCCATCCCCCCACACGGGTTGCAGAGCCATCCTGGTGGCCGGGATTTCCGTTGGGGCGGGGCGTCTTTCCGGCTGCTCCTCCGAGTTTGTGATTGAGCTGGTCGCACAGCAAAGGGGCGAAGTCAAATGTCCTGTTGGACAGCGTGTCAACCGGGAGCGAAACGTGCCGCCGACGGAGAGTTGGTCGTATCCTCTTCATCCAAGCTGAATTTATTCCTCGAGGTGCTGGCGAAACGCGATGACGGCTTCCATGAACTGGAGACGGTCATGGTTCGCACATCGTTCTGCGACACGCTGCGTCTTCGTGTGCGGGCCGACTCACGCTGTACCCTTCGGCTGAGTGATACAACGGCGTCAGGATTTGCAAAGACAGTACCTCTCGATGAAACCAATCTGATCATTCGAGCTGCACGTACTCTGCAGCAGTTGACGGGGTGCCGGAACGGGGTTGATATTGTGCTGCACAAGACGATCCCTCCGCAGGCTGGGCTGGGAGGTGGTTCAGGAAATGCCGCAGCAACGCTGCTTGCTCTACGCAGTCTGTGGGAGCAGTCTGTCAGTGATCGGGAACTGCACAATATGGCGGCCCAACTTGGCAGCGATGTGAATTTTCTGCTGAGTGATTGCCGGGCTGCGGTCTGTCGTGGCCGTGGGGAAGAGATTCATCCGGTGGCAATTCGGGGGAACTGGTACTTTTTGGCTGTTCGTCCATCTTTGGGGAATGCAACTGCAGAAGTGTTTTCGCGGTGTCAGATCCCGGAGCGGCCTCGCAGTTCGCTCAAACTGACAGAACATCTGCAGAACGGCCGCGTGGCTGCAGCGCAGCAGTTTTTCTTTAATCGGCTGACGTCCGGGGCAGTCAGCTGTAATCCTGAAATGCAGCGGATGATGCACAAGATTGCTCAAAAACCCCGTCGGGTCGTGTGGATGTCCGGCAGTGGATCAACACTGTTTGTGGCTGCGATGAGTTTTGTGGAAGCTCAGCAAATCAGGACTGACCTGCAACAACTGCTGCGACGTGACGTCTGGTTGCTTCGTGTTTAGCACCGATGTGCTGAACACTGCAGACGGGGCCGGTTTCTGCTCAGCGAGCTGCTCGCTGGGTTAGGTTCCATTCTGTTGAGCCGCTGGCGGGGATCGCGATGAGACGTTTTGATTCTGCCAGCAGGAAGTCCATGTTCATGAACGGCTCGTAGCTGATGTCGTGCCAGCGAACACGGCCGTCGCTGTCGATCAGAAACGTGCCATGCAGTGGGGTCTTTTCGAAGTCGTCGTAGCAGCGATATTGTCGAAAGATCTCGAGGTCCGGGTCGGCAGCCAACGGAAACGAGAAGCCTGATTCAAGGTCATCTGCTGCCCGCTTCAGATCTTCCTGACGGTCGGTACTGATCGCGACAATTTCCAGCCCGGCAGATTCGAAGTCAGCAAATCGCTTCTGCATTTCCTGCAATTGTTCTGCACAGTGAAGACATCCGTATCCGAGGTAGAAGACGACGACTACCGGACGTCCCCGGAACTGGTTCAGGGCGAGTGGTTTCGCATCCAGGTCCGGCAGTGACCAGGGCGATGCAGCCGTCGGCGCCCAGCGAAACGGCCCGAGAGATTCGAGGTCAGGTTGAGGTCCGAGGTCTTCGGGCAGCGTTCTGTCGACTCGCCAGTCTTCCTGGAAACCAAACTCTTTTGCGATTGGGGCCAGTCGCTGTACTGGACGGGCGTTGAGGTCGATGACCGAAGAGATTTGGCGAAGCTTTTCAAAAGCGGCCTTCGCTTCATCTTTCTTGCCGGCTTCGAACAGCAGTTGGGTTTGAGCAACCAGCGGGAGAATCTGAGAATCTCTGGAGGAGACTCGAGACTCAAGTTTCTTGACCGCCTCATCGGTATTCCCCGCCAGGTGCATGACGGGGGCCAGCTGTTCGTCCGGGATCCCTGCCTTTTTCAACAGATCGGCAGCTGTTGAGAAGTCCTGTTTCTGTAATGCGACCCGTCCGTCAATTTCGTTCAATGCCTTTTCAAAGTTACGAATTTTTGTGGCGAACGGTCGCTCCGCAGAAGTCCTGGCGGAGGCGATGGCTTTGTCGTCTTTTTTCTCGTCACGAGCCTTCTTTTCGGCTTCAGCTGCAGCTTTATCGCGTTTGCTGATCTGTTCATTGTGCTGTGACTCAATGCGTTCACGGATGGGAGTTGCGTCTGATTCGCGATCCAACATCACCATTGCCGCTGCCACCGCTCGGTCTCGATGCAGCTCTTCGTCTTCCCGACCGATTTCCTGCAGGATTGCAGTTTCACCGAGTTCAGCGAGGCGTTCCCAGTCTTCGAATGCAGTCAGGACATCGATGAGTCTCTGGTGGCCGTAGCGGAAACTTCCGCCTCGGTTGATGTCATTGTATTTCGGGTGGCGAGGCAGGCTGATCATATTCAGCGCCAGAGCTTCGGCATCGTTTGCCCGACCGATCGCAATCAGATTGCGGATACACCATTCGTTATTGTGTGCGAAGTTGTGAATCTGGTCGGGCAGCACCTGGTAACGCATCATGTGTGCGTGGTCGACGCGGGCGGACGCTTCCTGCTGCCAGACGGCATCGTGATACCGTTTGAGTCGGGAATAGATATGGCCCGGCATGTGCCACATATGAGCAATACCGGGGGCCGACATACCACAGCGAGCCGCTGACTCCAGTGCCAGTTCCGGTTTTTTCCCGTCCCATAAATGGATGCGGAAATGATGCACTGGGTGCAAAGCCTGAGTATCAAGTACGTCCTGAATCAGTGAGTTG